>NZ_JACHGO010000002.1:300000-419629 GCF_014202345.1 Desulfovibrio intestinalis | reverse complement strand
TCGAGCCATCGAGCCATCGAGCCATCGAGCCATCGAGCCATCGAGCCATCGAGCCATCGAGCCATCGAGCCATCGAGCCATCGAGCCATCGAGCCATCGAGCCAAGCAAAAGCAGAATGCCAGTTGCGCGTCAACTTCTGCCGCCACCCGCTTGCTGCTTGTGGTTAAACACTCTGCCAATCCACAGCAAAAAGCCCGCTCATGTTACAGGAGCGGGCATCGGGTATCACCTCAAACTGCGAACGCGTTAGAGCATTTTAAGAAATGCGCGGCACTTCAAAGCTAATCTGCTCTAGACGATTGGTAATCTTAAAAAGACTGTTAGCAGCTAAGAGGCGTCGTGTGAATTCCAGAGGCGGATAGCCGCAGACACGCTAAGAGACCAACGTAACGGGCCATTGCCACATTCACAAACAACTCGATAAAGATCACGCGTGCGACCAAGTGGGCGAGAAGTTTCGATTGTTGTAGAAAGCTTGCCACACTTGATGCAAGGGCGAATGCCGATCGGCGAATTTTCTTTTTCCATACGCCAAGAATAGCCAATGAAACAGGCTCCGTCAAAGGCCATTTTATGGTGGGCAGTAAGCTAAACAGAACAAGGGAATAGACCAAAGTCAGCAGCTAACAAAAAAACCGTGAATCTTTACAATTCACGGACAGCAGCGGAGCGTAACGCCCCACACTGGGAGGCCCCCAATGGGCCTCCCGGCGGGCATTTCAGGGCCGAAGAGGCAAGCCCTGAAAATATTGTAAGCTTGGCAGGCCTAGCCTAGTCGGCCTGTGTGCGAATGAACGTAGGAATTTCGAAATCATCCTCGTCATAGGTGAAATCTTCCTGGCCGGGGTTATGCGTACGATGACGCCCCTGGTTCAGGGTTTCACGCTTGGTCAGATAGGGAGGACGATTGCTGTTTTCGTCATACCAGCGCTCCACTTCCGAGCGGCGCGAGGCGCGGGGCAGGCGGCTTTCGCCCATTTCGTGGTCGTCCATATTGCCCTGCATCATGCCACCCTGCGGGACCACACGGCCCATGCGGCGCGGTTCAGCCATAACGGCATCCGGACCGGGTTTGCGGAAGTTGGTCACAGTGGCAGGAGCCTGGGGCTGCACGCTCTGGATAGCCTGAGGAGCTTCAATACCAGTGGCGATAACGGTCAGGCGAATTTCATCACCAATATTATCATCAAAAACAACACCAAAGATGATGTTGGCATCTTCAGGAGTTGCGTCGCCAATGATGTCGCCAATTTCAGCGATTTCTTCAGCGGTGATGTCGTCAGGCGCAGTGATGTTGTAAAGAACGGCCTTGGCGCTTTCCAAAGAAACGTCTTCAAGCAGCGGGCTCATAATGGCGCGCTGGGCAGCTTCGCGCGCGCGGCTCTCACCAGAGGCTATGCCGGTCCCCATAAGGGCTAGGCCAGCTTCGGCCATGGTGGTGCGCACGTCGGCGAAGTCAAGATTGATAAGGCCGTCGCCCACGATCACGTCAGAAATACCCTTGACCGCGTAGTACAAAATATCGTTGGCCTTTTGCAGCATTTCCGAAAAGGGGGCCTTTTTGGGAGCAAAAGCAAGCAGGCGGTCATTGGGAATGGTGATAAGGCAGTCCACATGCTGCTTGAACTCTTCAAGGCCAGCTTCGGCAGCGCGCTTGCGCTTTGCGCCTTCAAAGCTGAAAGGCTTGGTCACAACGCCAACGGTCAGCGCACCCATTTCCTTTGCAGCCTGCGCCACCACAGGGGCCGCGCCAGTACCAGTGCCGCCGCCCATGCCAGCCGTAACAAAAACCATGTCCGCATCGCCAATGGCTTCGCGAATAGCGTTGACGCTTTCCACGGCTGCTTCACGGCCTACCGAGGGGTTAGCGCCAGCGCCAAGGCCCTTGGTAAGCTTTTCGCCCATCTGCACTTTTACAGATGCGCCGTTTTTGGCCAGAGCCTGCACATCGGTATTGGCGCAAACAAACTGCACGCCGCGCAGGCCAGAGGTAATCATATTCTGAACCGCGTTGCCACCGCCACCGCCTACACCGATAACTTTGATCTTGGCGTTACTTGACAACGAGGTGTCGATATCATCGACAATAGACTGTGACATAGTTCCTCTCCTGTTTAAACTATCCCCAAAGTGCCCGCTTGAGGTTGTTCTGTTTATGAAATATCAGCAAACCACTTTTTCATGCGAGCCAGCACGCCATCAAAGACGCCGCTCTCGCTTCTGGTGGTAAACTTCTTTTGTCCGGAAAGTTCTTTTTCTGCCCCATAACGCAGCAGGCCCACAGCCGTTGAAAACTTGGGGCTGTTGACCACATCCTTGAGGCCGCCCACATTGCGCGGGTACCCGATGCGTGTGGGCAGGTTAAAGATCTGCTCACCCAGTTCCTGGCAGCCTTCCATAAGGGCGGTTCCGCCAGTGAGCACCACGCCCGCGCCGATCATATCCTTGTAGCCGGAGCGTACAAGTGTTTGATCTACAAGGAAAAGAATTTCTTCCATGCGCGGTTCGCAGATTTCAGCAAGCACCTGACGCGAAAGACGGCGCGGTTCGCGGCCACCAACGCTGGGTACTTCAATAAATTCGTCATGACGCACCAGATCAGCCAGCGCGCAGCCGTACTTGAGCTTGATTTTTTCAGCTGAGGCAATGGGGGTGCGCAGGCCAAAGGCAATATCGTTGGAAAGATTCTGGCCGCCCAGGGCAAGAACGGCGGTGTGCTTGATGGCGTCATTGGCAAAAACGGCGATATCAGTGGTGCCGCCGCCAAGGTCTACAAGAGCCACGCCGATTTCGCGTTCTTCTTCGGTGAGTACAGCTTTGGCTGAAGCCAGCGATTCAAGAGCGATATCCGACACTTCAAGCTGGCTGCGATGGCAGGAGCGCACGATATTTTGCGCTGAAGACACGGCTCCGGTGACGATGTGCACCTTCACTTCAAGCCGCACGCCAGCCATGCCTAGGGGATCGGCAATGCCGCGCTGATTATCGACAATGTATTCCTGCGGCAGTATGTGGATGACCTCGCGGTCAGCAGGAATAGCCACAGCTCTTGCGGCGTCAAGGGCGCGCTCGATATCGCGCTGGGCCACTTCGCCGCCTTTGACGGCAATAACGCCGTGGCTGTTGATACCCATGATATGGCTGCCCGCGATACCAACGTAAACTGAATGGATTTCGCAACCAGCCATCAGTTCCGCATCTTCAACAGCCTTGCGAATGGACTGTACGGTCTGTTCGATGTTGACCACTACGCCCTTACGCAAGCCAGTGGAAACACTGGTGCCGATGCCCACCACATCAACCAGGCCCGACTCAGTAAGTTCACCCACCACAGCGCAAATCTTTGTGGTGCCGATGTCGAGACCAACGATGAGCTCGGACTTATTCATGCCATTCTCCTAAGACGCCTGTTCTTCACGCTCTGCAAGTTCATGCCATGTCAGTTTTGCACGGCTTGATTAAGCAAAACCCATACGTTTCCATTCACGGCCCGCACCTCGCGCACATTGCGCAGTTCGTGCCTTCGCGCCAGATCGCCCAGGGTTACTCCCAACCGGGCCAGGTTGCCCTCCCAGTCATCAGTCGCGATGGAGAGGCGCATTTCCCTGTCTTCAAGGTATATTTCAATACCCCGCCCTGGGCTCAGGGTGATGGAGGCTATAGCTCCGGCCTCAACAGGCAGCACCCCGCTTTGAATATCTTTCATAAGCCGTGCAAGAAAGGGGATGGCGTCTTCAGCCCCCGCCTCTACCCGCAGGGTGGGAAGCGACAGAAAATTCTTGCTTTCCACCGGCGCGATGGCAACTCCGCGCTCATTGGCGTAATACAGGGTTCCTTCCCTGTGTACCCAGAATGAGGGCATACGCTCTTTCAATTTTATCACAAACCGGTCAGGCAGAAGGCGTTTGACTGAAACCTCTTCAACCCAGGGGGTTTGTCTGAGGTTACGCTCAACCTTGGCAATGCTCACAGCCAGGCTGTTATCGCCCTCTTTGAGATCGCCGTACTGCAAAACCATGTCACGGGAGAGGCGCACGTTACCCGCCACATCCACGTGCCGAGTGATGAAGAAGTCACTGGTGATAGCCTTGTTGTATAGCCAGAGAGAGGTGTAACACACTCCGGCAAGTATCAACCCCAAGCCCATCAGTAAAACAGCTACGGCTGCAAGACTTTTCAGGCCGCTCAGCCCTCTAATCCTGCCAAAGCCAGAAGCCAGAAAAGCAGGCATTCGCAGTTTTGAGGCTTTTTGCCCCTTCTTGCTAGATACGCTCGCTCTTGTATAAGAGTTGCGGGTCTTGCGGGCATTTTTTTTCAGGGCAAGAGGCATGGGACTATCCTGACTTCCGGTTCCAGCTCAATGCCGAACCTTTCCCGCACAGCCTCTTTGGCCTCTTGCATAAGAGCCAGAGCCGCCTTAGCGCTGCCCCTGCCCTCATTTATCATGAAGTTGGCGTGCACGGTTGAAAAGGCCATGCCACCCAATTTTTTACCTTTGAATCCAGCCTGATCCAGAAGTCTACCGGCAGGCATTTCCAGTGAGGGATTTTTGAATACGCAACCAGCGCTCCAGGCCGTCACAGGTTGTTTAGACTTTTTCTCAAAAAAGTTGTGACGCATGCAATTACTGATGCCATCCCTTGCAGCTCTGGTCAAGCCAAATGTGGCTTCCAAGACGATAAAATCATTCTTTTTATCGCCAATGTGCAGATTGCGGTACGAATACTGCAGTGCTTCCGCTGCTATTACTTGGATTTCACCTTTGCTAGCTATGTGAATATTATTAATTTTTGTGCATGTTTCAACGCCAAATGACCCTGCATTCATAGCTACGGCGCCGCCAACTGTTCCCGGTATGCCTGTCAATCCTTCAAGGCCAGAAAGCCCTTGTTCAACACAAAACCGCAACAGTCTGGGCAAGGGAACCGCAGCGCCAACACGCACCAGAACCTTTCCGTCTTCTTCGCCAACAACTTCTGGCCCCTGCACAAAGTCAGGGCGCACCAGCACCAGAGGCAAATCGCCGTCCTGAGCCAGAATGTTGCTGCCAGCCCCAATGACAACTGGCTCCCCGCCAAGGGCGCGCAAGCGCCTGGACAGACGGGCGACATCTTCCGCATTTTCCAGAATCAGCTCTGCTATAGCTGTACCGCCCAAACGCAACGTAGTGCGCTGGGCCAACTGTGGCGAAGCGATCTCACGCATGGTCGCGTCCTTCCAGCCAGGCAGGGCCAAGACGCGTTATGCTGCCAGCCCCGAGCGTAAGCAGAACGTCGCCATCACGCAGTATTTGAGGCAAGGCCAGCATAAGCTCGTCCAGTGTCTGAAAATACTCCACAGGTGTATCAGAAACCTGACGTATTCCCTGAGCCAGACTTTGGCCCGAAACACCAGGAATGGGTTTTTCGGAGGCGGCGTAAATTTCTGTCAGCAGCACCTGGTCAACCGCGTCAAAAACTTTGCAGAACTCACCAAAGTGGGTTTCAGTGCGGCTGAACCGATGGGGCTGAAAAGCCGCCACAATACGTCTGCCCGCAAAAACCTGCCGGGCTGTGGCAAGGGTAGCAGCAATTTCAGCCGGGTGATGCCCGTAGTCATCCACCACAGTGACGCCCTGCTTTTCGCCCTTGAATTCGAATCGCCGCCCCACTCCCTTAAACCCGGCCAGACCTTCGGCACACTTTTCAAAAGAAATGCCTACTTCCATAGCCGCGCCAATGGATGCAAGGGCGTTGAGAATATTGTGCCGACCCGGCTGTGGCAGGCTGACGTCGCCCAGTTTTTCACCGCGCAGCCACACCTCAAAGCGATTGATGCGCCCGCTTTCCAGAGGCATTGCCCGGAGGGCATTGTCTTCGGCAAACCCATATGTCAGCACCGGGCGCTTGACCTTGGGCAACAGCGCCAGCACGCCGGGATCGTCGCCGCACACGATGTTCAATCCATAGAAGGGCACATTGTTCATGAACTGCACAAAGGCGCTATCGATGGCTTCCCGATTCTTGTAGTGGTCCAAATGATCTTCATCCACATTGGTGACCACATTGATAATGGGCAACAGGCAGAGAAAAGAACCGTCTGATTCGTCGGCTTCGGCGATAAGGTATTCACCGTGGCCAAGATGCGCATTGGTGCCATAAACATTGAGGCGCCCGCCAATGATGACCGTGGGATCAAGCCCTGCCGTATCAAAAATGGAGGCCGTCAACGACGTGGTGGTGGTTTTACCGTGAGTGCCTGCAATGGCGATGCCCTGCCGCAAACGCATAAGCTCTGCGAGCATTTCAGCACGGGGAATAATGGCGATATTGCGTTTGCGGGCTTCCACCAGTTCTGGATTATCGTCACTGATGGCTGTAGATTTAACCAGAACCTGCACATCACCAACGTTTTCCGCAGCATGCCCAACGGCAATATGAGCGCCCAGGCTACGCAGATGACGCACCACAGCAGAATCGCTCATATCTGAACCGGAAATTTCATACTTGAGGTTAAGCAGCACCTCGGCAATACCGCTCATGCCCGCGCCACCTATGCCCACCATATGAATATGCCGAATTTTACTGTTCATGCTCTACCTTTAAAGAAAGTCTAGATAATTCAAAGACAAAAGTCCCTCGCAGATAATCGCTCTCAAACCTTTATCAGGAACGGGCAATTTCTTCCAGAACTGAAGTAACACGCGCCGCAGCATCCGGCCTGGCAGAAGCCAGTGCCGCCGCAGACATGCGCGTGCGTTCGCCGTTTTCGTTGAGCAACTGAATAAGGGTGTGCTCCAGACCATCAGTAACCATGCGCGATTCCGGCACAAGAATGGCTGCCCCGCTGCGTGCCAGCACTTCGGCATTGCGGGTTTGATGGTCGTGTACCGCGTACGGAAATGGTACAAGAACAGAGGGCAGGCCCGCGGCGCATAATTCGGCCACGGTTGTTGCTCCTGAACGGCACAGGGCCACATCGGCCCAGGCGTAGGCTGCCGCCATATCGTCAATAAAGGCAGACACGCATGAAGGATCAAAACCTGCCGCCGCATAGGCCGTGCGTACTGAATTTTCGTCGGCGCTTCCGGTCTGGTGGCGAATATCCACCCCGGCTGCACGCAGCGAGGCCAGACGTTCCACAATAAAAGAATTGAGCGCGTGGGCTCCCTGCGAACCGCCCATAACAAGAAGACGGCGGGCACCGCGGGCTCGCGGCAAACGCCCTGCCTCATTCACCCCTGCGCGCACGGGATTACCCGTAAGCACGCACTTGGCGGGGTCAAATCCTTCCGTATCAGGCAGTGAAAGGCAGATACGCCGCGCCAGCTTTGCCAGCACGCGATTGCTGGCCCCGGCAATGGCATTCTGTTCGTGCAGCATGGTCGGCACGCCCAGCAGCCGCCCAGCAAGCATGGGAGCAAAGGCCGCATAACTGCCAAAACCCGCCACAACATCCGGCTTGAACCGCCGAACAATGCCGATCGCTTTTCCCACTGACCAGGTCATGCGAAAACCAGCTTCAACGGCTTTCAGGCCGCGCCCGAGAAACCCGCGCACAGGCAGACCTTCAAAAGGAATGCCCGCCAGACGGACAAGACGCGCTTCCGGTCCATACAGCGAACCCACGAAAAGCAGCTTGGCCTGCGGATGCCGCCGACGCACTTCTTCGGCTACGGCCAGGGCCGGAAAAATATGACCGCCAGTGCCGCCCGTGGTCAGGAGGATGTTGATGTCCATGTGTCCGCCGTTCGTGAAAAGTTCATAAGCAGACCCACGCAAAGCATGGTAGCCATCAGGTTACTACCGCCGTAGCTCATAAGAGGCATGGGCACGCCCTTTGGCGGCGCTACCCCCATAACCACGGCGAGATTCATGACCGAGCCCATAGCAAGAATGGTTGTGATTCCAAACGCCGTGAAACGGTCACGCAGATTGCGTTGTCCCTGTATAATCTTATAGCAGCGCCAGAACAACAGGCCAAAGAGAATCATGACCACGCTCATGCCCACAAAACCCATTTCTTCGGCCAAAACTGCCATGATAAAGTCGTTATGCGCTTCTGGCAGATAAAACATCTTCTGTTTGCTTGCGCCAACGCCAACGCCGAAGAAACTGCCGGACCCGATTGCCAGCAACGACTGCACCAACTGGTAGCCCGTGTTATGGGCGTCCTCAAAAGGATCCAGAAACGCCAGCAGGCGGCGCAGACGGTACGGAGATGAAATGGCCAGAGCCATTGCGCCTGCGCAGGCCAGGGCTATGGAGAAAAAAAGGTACACAAACCGGGTTCCCCCGGCCACGCACATGAAAAACAGAATACTTGCCAGAACAACGGCGCTGCCAAAGTCCGGTTGCAGAAGCAGCAGAAAACAGAAGAGCGCTGTAACCGCAAAAGGCGGTATGACGCCCCGGCTGAACGTCTTGATAATATCCTGCTTGGAACTCATAAAGTACGCCAGATAGAGAGCCAGAGCGACCTTGACGAATTCCATCGGCTGAACGTTGATCGGCCCCAGCGGGATCCAGCGTTTTGCGCCGTTGATGGCGGGAGCCAACGGCGAAAGTGTCACCAGCAAAAGCAGCAAGGCAACAAAAAGTGCCGGATACTGCATTTTATAAAGCCATTCGCGAGGCAGCAGTGCTGCGCCCCACAAAACAATGCCGCCCATCAGTGCAAAGAGCACCTGACGTTTGAAGAAATAATATTTGTCGCCGTTAACCTGCTCCGCCACAATGCCGCTGGCAGAAAGCACCATCACAAGGCCAATGGACAAGATAACAAGCATGATGGTGAACAGCCACCAGTCAAAGGGAGCAAAGGGGCCTTTTTCCGTAGCCCGTCCCATGGCACTGTGTGCCTTGCCGGGCTTTGTTCTGGCTTTGAAGACGTTTTTCATAGCAGTTTACCCACTATGCGCTTGAAATCCTTGCCGCGCTCTTCATAGTTGGCGTAAAGGTCGAAACTTGAAGTGGCTGGGGCCATAAGAATAACATCGCCAGCGTGTGCGCCTGCGGTCAGATGCTTTATTGCCGGTTCCAGAGCCGGGTGCCAGGTCATTGGCACGATTCCTTGCCAGGCTTTTTCAAAGTACTCGCGGCTTGCGCCAAACAGGGCCACTTCGCAAACCTTGCTCTTCAGCAGATCCGCCAAACCAGCCAGATCGCCGCCTTTGAATTTTCCGCCGCATAAAAGGCGTACCGGACGGTCAAAAGCCTCAAGGGCCACTTTGAGCGAAGAGACTGTGGTGCACTTGGAATCATTTACATACAGCACGCCATTGTGTTCGCGCACACGTTCAAGGCGGTGCGCCAACGGGGCAAACCGGGCCACAGCCCTTGCCGCGTTTTCTTCACTGACGCCAAAGAAACGGCAGGCCTGCCACGCGGCTTCCTCGTTAATGCGGTTGTGAGAACCAATGAGGCTGCTCTTGGGAAAACGGTCAGCAGCATTGATATAGACCTGACGCGCCTTGAGACCGTGCTTGTCTGCCTGATCGCGCAGATTTTCGCCAAGTACGGCCAGATCACCCTCATCCTGGCAGCGGAACAAACGGAATTTGGCTTCCGTGTATTCCTCCATATCTTTGTGATAATCCAGATGATTGGGCGTAATATTGAGCAGAATCCCCACTCGCGGGCAGAAGGTGGTGCATGTCTGCAACTGAAAACTCGAAATTTCCAGCACCAGAACGTCGGCCTTACGGCCCGACAGCACATATTCCGACAAGGGCGTGCCGATGTTTCCGCCAAGAAAAACAGCGTACCCCTGCTCGTGCAGCATGGCCGCCGCAAGTGAGGCTGTTGTGGTCTTGCCGCTGGTGCCCGTAATGGCAAGAACAGGCTCGTTGTCCAGATAGCGCCAGGCCAGTTCCATCTCGGCCAGAATTTCTGTTCTTTCTTCGTCAACCAGCCCCGCAAGGCGCGCCACTGGCATGCCAGGGCTCGGCACTACAAAGGCTGCGTTTTCAAACTGCGCGGAGCTGTGGGGACCAAGCTCAATAACAATACCGAGCTGCCCCAGTTCCCGCGCCAGATCTTGCCGGCTGGAAAAGGCGTCGGCGTTGCTGTCCAGAAGGTGCACCCGTGCACCCTCACGGTTCAAAAGTCTTGCGGCAGCAAGGCCCGACCGCCCAGCACCGACGACTACGGCCTTTTCGCCAACGCTTATACGCCTGCCGCGCATTTTTTCCAGTGCCATAGTATTTCTCCTCAACGCAGCTTCAGGACAGAAAGCGCCATGAGGCCTAACAGAATTGACGTGATCCAGAAGCGGATAATAATCTTGGATTCAGGCACGCCCTTGAGTTCAAAATGGTGATGCAAGGGGGCCATACGAAAAAACCGTTTACCGCCTGTCCAGCGAAAGTAGCCCACCTGTACAATGACAGAGAGGGTTTCGGCCACAAAAAGCCCGCCCACAACCGCAAGAACAAGTTCCTGCTTGCAAAGCAGAGCCAGATAGCCGAGCACGCCGCCAATGGAAAGCGAACCCACATCGCCCATAAAAACCTGGGCGGGATAGGCGTTGAACCATAGAAAGCCCAAACCAGCGCCCACAAGGGCAGCGCAAAAAACCGTAACTTCACCTACGCCGGGCATGTACGGAACCAGCAAATAGCCTGCAAACCGCGCGTTGCCTGTAATGTAGATGAAAATGGAAAACACGATGCAGGCGACAATGGATGGCCCAATGGCAAGCCCATCAAGCCCGTCTGTAAGATTGACCGCATTTGAGGCAGCCACCATAACAAAAACACCAAACGGCAGGTAAAACCAGCCAAGGTCAAAGGTCACTTCCTTGAAGAAGGGAATGGTGAGTTTGCTGCTGTAGTCGGGGTTGGCAAAAAGCAGCAGCATGGCCACGCAGGCGATGCCAAGCTGCCCCGCAATTTTGGCTTTGCCCGAAATCCCCCGGTTTTTGTGGTGCCGCAGCTTGGTCATGTCGTCCCAAAGCCCAATGGCCCCAAAACCGGCAAAAACAAAAAATGCCTGCCAGATATAGATGTTTGTGAGGTCAGCCCACAAAAGCAGGCTCACAGAAAGGCTGAACAGCATGAGCAGGCCCCCCATAGTGGGAGTACCAGCCTTGCATGCGTGAGCAGCCACATCTTCGTGAATGTACTGGCCGCATTTCAGGCGGCGCAGCCACGCGATAAAGCGAGGCCCAAGAATTATGGAAATGAGCAGGGCCGTCATAAGCGCAGCCATAGAACGGAAGGTGATGTAACGAAAGACATTGAAAAATGTCCATTCAGAAGCGAGGGGAGAAAGAAAGTTATAAAACATGCACACGGATCCGTTCGTTTGGCCACACTGCGACCGTTACTGTCAGCGGATGGGATACCCCTTTACACCGCTTTGCCGCCATTGCAAGAACGACAAAACAGCTGCTCCGCCAGAGAAAAAACTATGACTCATGCCTGTCGGTCAGGGCGGTCATGAGTGTTTCAAGCTTGTTGCTGCGCGATCCCTTGAACAGAACCACGCCGCCATTGGCACGGGCTTTGGCCTCAAGGCCATTTTCCTGCAAGGCATGCCAGGCTTTTTTAAAATCTTCTGCATCATCTACGGCCTGCCAGGGGCCAGTATAACCAGCCTTGGTCAAGCCTGCGCGCACATCTTCGGCATGCGGGCCTTTCCACACAATGGCAGCCGGATTGAGCTTCGCCAGCCGCTGTCCCAGGGCTTCGTGTTCCGCTGCGGCCTGTGCGCCCAGTTCGAGCATGGCTCCCAGCACAGCCACAAAGGGGCGCGGGCCTGCCTGTTCGGCGGCGGCTTCAAGCATGCGCCGCATGGAGAGGGGGTTGGCATTATATGTGTCGTCAATAATCAACCAGAAACCAGACTGGACCTGATTAAAACGCTGTGCTGGCATGTGGGCGGCGGCAAGCCCCTGTGCAATGGTGCTGGCGTCAACGCCAAGCATGTGGGCTGCAGCAGCCACGGCCACCACGTTTTCCGCGCCGTATTCTCCCCTGAAGGGGGCTATGACATCAAGCGTAGTGCCCTCAAGCCAAAGTTGAAACTTTCCATACGACTCAGCGGCGGATGCGTCTGCGCCCGCAGGGGGCGTAGCAGCGCCAAGGTAGACCGCCCGAAAATCCACTTCGCGTCCGGTGACGCTGAAAAAACGCACATCGGCCCCGGTGGCTTTCGCCTCGCGCGCCAGATCAGGATAATCAGCGCAAACCAGCCCCTTGCCGCCCTTGGCAAGGTAACTGAGCAGCCGGGCCTTGTGCCAGGCGACGCCTTTTTCGCCAAGACCTTCTGTATGGCCCGCCCCGGCGTTGAGCACGAGGGCCAGATCCGGGCGCAGCACCTGCCCCAGATCGTCCATATCGCCTTCCTGGCTGATACCCGCTTCCATGACCCAGAAGTCTTCATCGCCATCTGTGTTCAGAAGAGCACGGGGCATGCCGATCTGGTTATTATGGTTCATGGCGGTACGGGCAGTTTTTCCAGCAAGGGACAGTATCTGGGCCAAAGCTTCTTTAACCGTGGTTTTCCCTGCCGTGCCAGTTACGCCTACAACGCGGGCGCGGGTATGGTTGCGCCATTGGGCAGCCAGACAACCCAGGGCTTTGACGGTATCAGGCACCACAAAAACGGGCGCGGTAATGTGAGGCAGCGGGCACGAGGCCAGCACAGCGCCAGCGCCTTGCCCCACGGCCACAGCGGCAAAATCGTGCCCGTCCACTCTGCATCCCGAAACGCAGACAAAGAGGGACCCCGGCCCAGCGGCCCTACTGTCAGTCACAACTGACGTCAGAACAGCGTTTGCCGCTGGTTCTGCAGATTGCGGCAGTCCCAGACAGGCCGCAGCTTCATTTACAGTCAGGCGCACCCGAGTATCTCCCGCACCACTTCCTGATCGCTGTAATGGTGCTTTACGCCCTGAATGATCTGATAATCTTCGTGCCCTTTGCCGGCAATAAGCAGAGCGTCATTCTTGCCAAGCATTGAAAGAGCCTTGGATGTGGCCTCGCGGCGATCAACCTCAACAACAACTTCCTTGGCGGAAGCAAGGCCGGGCAGCACATCCTTGAGAATGGCTTCCGGTTCTTCAAAGCGCGGATTGTCAGAAGTCAGCACAGCTACATCCGACCAGCGGGCCACCGCTTCTCCCATGATGGGGCGCTTGGTGCGGTCGCGGTTGCCGCCGCAGCCAAAGACCGTGACAATGCGCTTGAACCCGGCCCCGCGCAAAGCCTTGAGCACATTCTCAAGCGCGTCTGGGGTATGGGCGTAGTCTACAAAAACATTGAGTCCCTGAGCGTTATCTACCCGCTCAAGCCTGCCGCTTACGCCAGTGAAGCTTTCAAGAGCCTTGAACGCTTCAGGATTGATGCCCATTTCCAGCGCCACAGCCTGAACGGCAAGCAGGTTGGAAGCGTTGAACGCACCCACCAGCGGCGACCGCAACTCCCAGCGCATATCCTCAAGGCTCATCCGCAGATGGCAGCCTTCCGTCGTGGAGGACAGCAATTCGCCCCAAAGGTGCCGCCGGTTGGGCGCTCCTTTCTGCAATCCAAAGGAGAGGGCCGTGGGGCACAGCTCAAGCAAGCGGCGTCCCCAGGCATCGTCAGCGTTTACGGCCATAGCCTTGTCAGCGCGGGGCAGTTCAAGAAAAAGCCGTGCTTTGGCCTGGAAATAGTTTTCCATTCCCTGATGATAATCAAGGTGATCCTGAGTCAGATTCGTGAACGCAGCGCCAGAAAAAGGCACCCCACATACACGCTGCTGATCTATGGCGTGCGAAGATACTTCCATAACTGCCACATCTACTCCGTCTCTGGCCATAGCCGCCAGCATGGAGTGCACGCTCAAGGCGTCGGGTGTTGTCAGCGGGGCGGCCTCGTTGTGTCCGGGCCAGCGATAGCTCACCGTTCCCATTACACCGAGCTTATGCCCCGCCTGCGCGAAAAGACGTTCAAGCAGGTATGTGCAGGTGGTTTTGCCGTTGGTGCCTGTAACACCAACAATGCGGATGGGCAAGGTGTCTGTATGCCAGCGGGCTTGGGCCAGCCGCCAGAGGGCTTCACGCGGATCGGCATGGTATATGACCCGGCGTCCGGCGCTGGCTGCTGCGGCAGCTTCTTCGCCTTTGGATGAACAGACTATAACTCCGGCTCCGGCTTCAACTGCGGCAGGAATAAAGTGGGCCCCATCTTCCTTGACTCCGGGTACGGCCACAAAAACATCGCCAGGGCCAACCTGACGCGAATCGGCGCGAACTTCTATTCCGCCACGCCCGCACTCTTCCAAAAGGGCCGCAAATTCCCGATTCATAACTAACCTCTTTGAGTTGCCGGAAGTATCCCGGTTCGACCTGAACTCCGGCGGGCACAACGGCTAACAAGCTCCACAACTGCGCACCCGTGCCCGCCGGATATCTGCTGAACCAATTCGCTTTGAAATTGACTGCAATTTCAAGGCTGACATTTAACCTAAAACACGACTTTCTGCTAAATCCGCACCGCATTGCGGCGGGCGGCTCAATTTAAGCGCCGCCGTGTATTACAACTTTAACATGCTGAAATGTTTCAAATCAGCTTTTTACCTTTCTGAAAGCCACAGAATATATTCAACCTTATTGTCTTCTTCGGGCCACACAGAACCTGGAGCAGGCGTTTGCTTGACCACACGGCTGCCCGACCCCTTGAGTTCCGGCACTACGCCAGCCCGCGCGAAGAGCTCAACCGCGTTGCGTACAGACTTGCCCATAACATCGGGCACACGGCTGCCCGCCTTGGCCAAATGCCCTGGCAGGCGCATGCTGTCATCCTGAGATGGCGCAACGTCTTTCTTTGAATCTGCCGCATAGGGCACATCAAGACTGGCCAGTTTGAGCCCGCGCCTGCGCCCGGAAGTGGGCGTGGCAGCAGGTGTTTCTTCAACCGAGGCAACCTTGGTGTTTGTCATAATGCCCGAGAACGTGAGAGTGCGGCTGGCTATTTCCTTGAACACAGGTGCCGCCACAACGCCGCCGTACTGATTGCGGGTGGGTTCGTCCACCATCACAAGAATGAGGTACTTGGGCTTGTCTGCGGGAAAAAAGCCTACAAACGAAGCCAGACGCTTGCTGCCGTAAGTTCCTGCGCGGTGGTCGGCCTTCTGGGCGGTGCCAGTCTTGCCAGCTACCTCGATGCCTTCAATACGGGCGCGCTTGCCAGTACCGTCGCTTTCCTCCACCACGTCACGCATCATGCGCATGACTTCACGCGCGGTGGCCTGGGAAAAGACGCGCGGGTGCACCTCATCCACATTATTTTCTTCTCGGGTGAGCGTAAGGGCCTTGTACTGGCCGTTATTCAGCAACGTAAGGTAAGCCTGGGCCATTTGCAGTCCGGTGACTGAAATACTCTGCCCGAAAGACGTGGACATGATGTCCACCTCGCTCCAGTCACGGGGGATGCGCAATATGCCCCGGCTGTCGGCCACCGGCACGCTTGTGCGCTGACCAAAGCCCAGTTCCTTTAAATACTTATGAAATGTAGGTACGCCAATCATGAGCCCGATTTTGGCCATGCCAATGTTGGACGAATAGCGCAGCACCTTGTTGGCGGGCAGTACGCCCTGACGTGACGTGTCGCGGATGGTGAAGTTCTTTGTTTCCCACCGTCCACCTTCGCAGTCGATGGCAGTGCCAGCGTTGATCTTCTTTTCCTGAAGCGCGGCAGCCATAACAAAGGGTTTGAACGTAGAACCCGGTTCCAGCGCGTCAGCCGCCATACGGTTCCGGTATACAAGCGGGCTGGCGTCCTTGTAGGTATTGGGATTGAAAAAGGGATACTGCGCCCAGGCCATAATTTCGCCAGAGGGAACGTCCACAACGATGGCTCCACCCCAGCGGGCATCATACTCTTTCACGGCGCGGGCAACGGCTTCTTCGACTATAAACTGCATCTGCACGTCAATGGTCAGGGTAAGATCCTGGCCGCGGGGTTCGCTTTGTCCCTCTTCGTGCAAATAAAAACGGCGGCCCATGGCATCACGCTGCACGATCTGCCTGGTGGGGGTGCAGCCCAAGCGGGCTTCCATCGAGCGTTCGATGCCCTCAAGGCCTTTGTCGTCCATTCCAACAAACCCAAGCACCTGACCAGCCATATGCTTGAAGGGGTACACACGGTCGTACTCTTTGGAAAGACCAATACCGGCAATGTTGGTTTTGTGCACCGCCTCAGCCGTAAAATCGTCCACTTTGCGCTTGATCCAGACAAAGCGGCGCTTGGTTTGCGAAAGATCGTCGTAAAGTTTCTGCGGCTCAATACCCAAAATAGGGCCAAGCGTATTGGCCATAGCCTTAAAGTCTTCTATTTCCTGTGGCCGCGCGTAAACAGAACGCGCTTCAATGCTGCGTGCCAGCACTTGCCCATTGCGGTCGAAAATCATGCCGCGGCGGCCGGTGACCAGTTCGGAAGCCGTGTGCTGCCGGCGCGCCCGTTCAGCCAGACGTGGCCCTTCAACCATCTGGAGGTACCATGCCCGGCCCCACAAGCCAGCCCACAACAGACAGAAAACGACCACAACCATCTTGATGCGGATGCGGCCCCAATCAAATTTTTCTGTCCAGGCGAAACGAACCTTGCCCTCAGAAGCATTAACCCGTGCGCGCTTGGCGGGACGGGACACTTTTTCAGCTCTGGGGGCATCAGTATGCCTATTACCCTTGCGGGAATTGAATTTGAACATGGCTTATCCCAAATAGCTTCCGGGTTGTTCCGGTATGGTGAAATCCGGCTTGTTTTGCCGGACCTGTATTTGCCTCATTGGGGCCCGAGCTTTCTTCGGGCACTCTTTTCAACAGGGGTCTAGCGTGCCTCCATGCGGCGAATCTGGCCGGGTTTCGGCTCCCGCATGGAAAATTCCTCGGCCTTGCGGCGCAGTTCGTAAGGCGAAAGCAGACGCTCCCGCTCTACTTCAAGCTTTGCGCGCAACGCGCGGCGTTCACGCATGGTATTCTGCGATATGTTGATGAAATAGGTGGTGTCCATGCGTTCAATGTTGCTCCACACAAGCACCAGTCCCATCACCATGCAGGCCAGCAAACCAAGTACAAGAAACAGCAACCATCCCCTGCCTCCAGCTGGCTTTGCGGTAATGTTGCGCTTCATGAACCGGAAGCCTCGGCTATTTTTTCCACAGCCCGCAGCTTGGCGCTGCTTGCGCGAGGATTGACAGCCAGCTCGTCCGAACCAGCTTGCACGGGCTTTTTGTGTAAAATGCGCACTTCGGGCTGATGCCCGCATACGCAACGCGGAATATGTCTCGCACAGCGGCAGCCTTCAGCCCAATGGCGCATGGCCTGCTTGACCATACGGTCTTCCAGCGAATGAAACGTGATGACGGCCAGACGGCCTCCCACAGGCAAATAGGCCAGAATTTGATCTAAAAAGCGCTGCAATTCGCCCAGTTCATCGTTAACGGCCATGCGCAAAGCCTGAAATGTGCGCGTGGCCGGATGACGCCGGGCCTTGGCCCGCCAGGCTGCCGGATAGGCTTTTTCCACAAGGTTAGCCAACTGGGCCGTAGTATCTATGGCGTCTTTTTGCCTGGCGTCCACAATGGCCCGGGCTATGCGCCCCGCCTGCGGCTCTTCGCCAAGGGTGGCGATGCAATCCTTGAGTTTGTCAAAACTTTCGCGGTTGACCCAATGCCATGCCGAAGGCTGACCAGAACTCTGGTCCATCCGCATGTCCAGCGGCCCGTCGCCATAAAAGCTGAAACCGCGCCCCGCCTCATCCAGCTGGAGAGATGAAACGCCAATGTCCAGCAACGCGCCGTCTACCTTGCTCCAGCCAAGCTGGCCCAAAGCATCGGCAAAACCACTGTAGCGGCAATGAAACAAGTGCGTTCTCGCACCGAACGTCGCCAGACGCTGCTTTGCGAGTTCCAGGGCATCTTCGTCACGGTCAAGGCCACAAAGTTCTATATCTGGCGCAGACGCCAGAACAGCGCTGGCGTGACCGCCCATGCCAAGGGTGCCATCCAGGTAGCGCCCCCCGGCACGCGGAGCCAGCGCGGCCAGCGTTTCCAGAGGCAGAACAGGCACATGACGAACCTGTTCTGCATTTTCGTGCATGGTTTGCATCATGATTAAACCTAAAGGCTGATTGCCACGCCGCTGGCAGCGAGTTCGTCGGAGACGTCCTCAAGCTCCAGAGCGTCAAAGCGAGTCTGATCCCAGACTTCGAATTTGTTGAGCATGCCCACAAGCATGACGTCCTTCTGGAGGCCAGCTTCACGCATGAGGGCTTGCGGAATGCGCACTCGGCCCTGGGCATCGGGCAGCATTTCCTGCGCGAGCCCCATGACCTTGGTCTTGAAGTGTGAAAGACGAGGAGAAGGCATGGGAATACGGCTCAGTTGTTCTGTGATCTTTTCCCAGTCTTCAGGCAGATAGGCCACAAGGCGGCCATAATAAGCTGTAAGCCAAAAAGCGCCCGTGCCGCCCTCCGCATAAAGCCCATCCCGGTATTCCGGCGGCAGCATAAGACGACCCTTGGGGTCTAGGCTGCGAGAGAGACTTTTGGTGAAGAGCTTTTGCACGATTTTTACCACTTTATTACTTACAATTACCACTTTTTCCCACTTATGCCCCAAGGCAATAGGGGTGTCAAGCTAACTGGAAGAAAAGTGTAATATTTATGCCTGAAGCCATTTTTTCGGCGAAATACTTATCAGAAAACCCCTTTTTCATAAGGGTGCGAGCCTGTGGTAAAAAGTGGTTTTTACCACCCTGCTGATCCTGCCTGTGGGTTGGACGCCACGAGCCATGTCTCTGTTCACTTATGGCAGTTCACACAAAAGTTTAGTGGATCTTCACTCCCGGTGCGCGAGGCCGAATATCTTGACAATGCACGGTAAAATCAGGATGATTTAATGTGCTGGCCCCATAATGTTCTTCCCTTGCGCCAATGCGCCGGACCAGCCCCACTTGCCCTCCAAACAAGGACACATCATGAGAACTAAAATTGTTGCCACCATAGGACCCGCGTCCAATAGCAGAGAAAAGCTGCAAGAGCTTGCGGAAGCAGGCGTCAGTGTTTTTCGCCTCAACTTTTCGCACGGTTCTGCCGCAGACTTCGTAACCATCATAAAAAATATACGCGAGGTTGAGCAGGTCATTGGCAGGCCCATCACCATCATGCAGGACCTTTCTGGCCCTAAAATCCGTCTCGGAACGGTGCCCGAAGGCACTATTGACGTAGACAAAGGCATGCATCTGCTGCTGGGCGCAAGCGCTGACCGCACCGACGAAATGCCCTACCTGCCTTTTGACCACGAAGTCATTCTGGAAAGCCTTGACCCCGGCGACCGCATGGTGCTGGCGGACGGCGGACTTCAGTTCATCGTGAAAGAACGCCGCCCGGATGGCCGTGTGCTTCTGGAAGCAGACAATGCGGGCATTGTCACATCCCGCAAGGGCCTGGCCCTGCCCGGCAAGGCCACCAAGGTGCGCGCCCTGACTGACAAGGACAAAAAAGACCTTGCCGACGGCCTTAAGCTTGGTGTTGACGCCGTAGCCATTTCTTACGTTCAAACGGCTGACGACGTGCGCGAAGCCAAGGAACTCATTGCCGCCGCGGGCCTGAAACTGCCCGTGGTAGTCAAGCTTGAGCGCCAGAGCGCCGTGGACAATCTGGCTGAAATTCTGGCTGAAACAGATGTGGTTATGGTGGCGCGCGGCGATCTTGGCGTGGAATGCCCCCTGCCCTTGCTGCCCGCTCTGCAAAAGCGCATCATCAGCGCCTGCAACAAGGCCTCAAAGCCTGTTATTGTTGCCACGCAAATGCTGCTTTCAATGGTGAACAGCCCCGCCCCCACCCGCGCTGAAACCACAGACGTGGCCAATGCCGTTCTGGACGGAGCCGACTGCGTAATGCTTTCTGAAGAAACGGCCATGGGTAATTTTCCCGTGGAAACCGTGCGTTACATGCGGCGCATCACTGATGAAGCCGAAAAGCTGCTCTTGCTTAACCACAGGCTTGAAGAACCCGATGCAGACAAGGGCATTCCCGAGTTTCTGGCGTATTCGGCCTGCCTGCTGGCAGACAAGGCCCAGGCCAAAGCCATTGTGTCCCACAGCCTTTCCGGCAGTTCGGCCCGTCAGGTTTCCGCCAGGCGGCCTCCGCAGCAGATATACGCCCTCACGCCTGATCCCGTGACGGTCAAGGCCCTCAACTTTGTTTGGGGCGTCAAGCCCGCCTTTGTGGCGAGTCCGCAAGATGAAGAAAGCCACCTTGTCAGGGCCGAGCACTTCATCCACAACAGCGCCGACTTTGATCCCGATGACTGCGCCGTTATCACTGCTGGCCAGGTCAAGGGTTCTTCCGCCACCCCCAGAGGCACCAACCTTGTCAAAATCTATTGGAAGTAGGGCATGGCTGAACAAGCACGGTCTGCAAAAGAAGTTCCTCAAAACATTAACGAGGAGTACTATCAGATAAGCAGCGAAATTCTTTCCAGCTTTCCTAAGTATCGCCCGCCGGTGGATCTTTTCAGCTTTCGTGATGACATCATGGTGCTGGCTCCTTATTGCAAAAAGGAAACACGCCTGACCAACGAACAGGTTGAAGAGGTGGCCCGGCTTTGCGATGCTGGCGATCTTTTTGTGGCCCGCTCAGATCACCACATCTATTCGCGCCACATCGTCAAGCAACTTGATCTTGTTTTGCAAGACAAGAACCTCAAGGAAGCCGAAATCGCTGACATCTGCATCCGTGCGCTGTTCCTTCGCTATACCGAATTCAACAGCCAACCCATCAAGCCGCTCTTTGACCCGCTGTACCGCGATGTTATGGTGATTACAGAATATCTGTGGGCAGACAGACATCGCGTCAACACGTTCATGCGCCGCCTGTTCCGCAAGTACCAGCCCGCGCGCCATGCCATAAACAGCATGGCGATCGGCCTCTGGATGTGGATGCAGGTGGGCGGTGAATACCGCCGCAAAGATCTTGACCGGATGGCTTTGGCCTTTTTGCTGCATGATATTGGCATGAGCAAGGTTCCTGCCTTTCTGCTCAATAAGTCTGGGCCTCTTAAGCCCGAAGAGCGTGAAAAAATGTTGCCCCACCCGCTTGTGGGCATCAAGCTTATGCACAAAATGGATGTAAGCTTTGAAGAGCTGGTTCGGGCCTGCTATGAGCACCACGAACGCATGGATGGCTCTGGCTACCCCCAGCACCTGAAAGCGCATCAGATCAGCCGCGTGGGACGCATCACCGCCATCGCGGACTCCTTTTCTGCCATGATCTGCCACAAGCCATATGGCGAAGCCAAGGAACCTCTTGCGGCAGCAAAAGATCTTGCCGGAGACGCCCGGTATGACGGAGAACTCACCAACCTGCTGCTCACAGGCTTTGCCTCGGGCAATATTGGTCAGCTGGTGGATATGGACAAGGTTGTGGATACCCCGCTGTAGCCGCGCCAACTGGACAAATCGAAAATGAAAGGCCGCGCTATCAGGGTGCGGCCTTTCATTTTGCCCTATCATGCGGGCACGGCGGGGGTATATTTGCCGCTTTTCGTCCACTGCATAAACTGTTATCTGCCTAGTTGGTTACAGACACGTATGGGGCAGTGATGCCTTCCCCCCAGGTATGGCGACAACTACCCAACCTTTAAGGTGGAAATATGAGTTCCATTTCGCTGAATGACGCGCGCGACCTCGGCCAGCGCATTCTTACGCGGCACAAGGTCAGTCATGAAAACGCCGTTGTGACGATTGAAGCCCTGATTCGTGCCGAGATGCAAGGCATCCCTTCACACGGTTTTTCCCGTATACCCTATTACGCAGCCCAGGCTCTCGCTGGCAAGATTGACGGTTTTGCAGAGCCGAAGATATTGCGCCCAAGGCCGGGGACCATACTTACAGACGCCCACTGTGGTTTTGCCTTTCGAGCCATTGCTGACAGCCTGCCAGTTGCGGCACAGGCAGCCAAAGAAAATGGCGTAGCCTTGCTGGCTATCAACAATTCGCACCATGCTGGTGTCTTGGGGCTTGCTGTCGAGGATTTTGCCAAGCAGGGTCTTCTGGCGATGGCTTTCGCCAACAGTCCTGCGGCTCTGGCTCCTTATGGAGGCCGCAAGGGAACCTTTGGCACCAATCCTATGGCTATGGGCTGCCCCCGAAAAAACTCGCCGCCCCTGGTTATTGACATATCAATGGGATTAATGGCCCGTGGCAAAATTTTGCAGGCAGCTGAAAAGGGAGAACTCATACCTGAAGGCGCCGCAGTTGATGCTGAAGGCAAGCCCACTCGCGATCCGGCCAAGGCCTTTGCAGGCGCGCTTCTGCCCTTCGGTGGCCCCAAGGGCTACGCGCTGGCGCTGATGGTAGAAATTATGGCAGCTGTTTTGCCGGGTGCTGCCCTGGCAGTGGAGGCAAGCTCATTGTTCACGACGGAAGGGCCGTCGCCGCGCATCGGGCAAAGTTTTCTGATAATGGACCCTGCGGCTACCGCTGGGGAACACTTTACTGAACGGCTTGATACCTTGCTGCACTTTATTACCGATCAGGAAGGCGTGCGCCTGCCCGGTGACCGGAGAACAGCGTTGGAGGCCACAGTACAGGCAAAGGGAGCAATTGATTTGCCAGACCCCCTGCTTGCGCAGCTCCACAGCCTCTGCTAGAGCAGACTAACGTTGAGATGCTTTACATTTCAACGTTGCCACTCGGCTGAGAAATGCACATTTTGGCAGCGCGCGCCCTTACGGCATGCAACGCTGTGTGTACAGAATTTGGGCAGATAAACTTTTTCAAAGTTAAAATGCTCTGATACTTCTCAGTCTGTCAGAAAATAATCTATTGAAAAAGGGGATATGCAAAAGCATATCCCCTTTTTCAATGCGCTCCGATTTGCAGAATCTGGGCAGTCTAAACCGTATAAAATTCCGGTTCCCTGCGGTCTCGGCATTTTTCTTCCAGCATGCCGATTATCTTCAGCACAGGTTCCTGATCGAAGAACTTTGCCTGCTCCGGGCATGCCTTGACGCAAGCACAGCAGCGAATACAGCCCTGCCCCACCACGGCAGGGTTATCTTCACTGATAATCTGCATGGGGCACTGGCTCACGCAGAGCAAACACTGCGTACACGCATCTGATGTTTTGGGCCGTATATCCATTGCTGGAGGCAGATCCTTGTAAGGACGCTTGCCCGGCACAGTTACCGGCCCTGCATGGCCCGAAAGAGCAGCTTGCGCCGCGTGGTGGGCAAACTCTTCGGCGTTTTTCAAATCTTGATTATCTGGCCTGCCCGTACCAACTTTCGGCGTCAGGCTATGCTCCGCCACAAGGGCTCCTGCGGAAACTACGTCACAATGATGTTCCTGAATCGTATCCACAGCCTCCAGCAAGGCGTCGTCGTAGTGGCGGTTGCCATAGACAGCCAGAACCACAGCCCGCGCTCCCCCGCCACTCAGCTGTGCCAAAAAGCTGTTGAGCAGACGTGGAACGCGCCCGGCATATACGGGGAAAGCAAAAAGAAAAATGTCGTCGCTGGTGCAGTGCAGAGATTTGTTGCGGCCTTGGGGAAAGGTCAAATCGTGTTCGCAAAGTTCTTTGCCAAGTGCCTGCGATAAAGGCCATGCGACGGCACGGGCAATTTTTTTGCTGCTACTGGTTGGACTGAAAAATACGGTGTGCAGGGTGCCACTCATGTGAACCTCCCTCATTAGAGCATGCTAACTTTGAAAAAACTTAATTGTACTGCATTTCAACGTCAGTCTGCTCTAGAACAAGTTACGAATAAAATGAGTCAATGATTCTAAACTCTTGCCGCAAACAGACTCAGGCGAGCTTTGCTAGCCGTAAAGCAACTATTTCAAGTATAAATATTTCAGGTGGTTATGCGCCACTCGATGTCCTTCACGCAAAGGGGGCCGGAAACCCGGCCCCCTTTCAAATCCTGAACAAAGTGCAAAAGGTGGGTTACCAGCTGTTGCCCTTGCTTTGCTCGTGACCAACAATGCCACCAGCCAGCGCGCCGATGCCGGCACCGGCAAGAGCACCCCAGCCAGCAGCGCCGCCAGAAATGGCAGCAATACCTGCACCGCCCAGAGCGCCCAGAGCCGCGCCGCTCGCAACGCCCTGCTGGGTTTTATTCATATTCGTGCAACCAATGCCGCTGGTGAACATGACGGCCAGCAGGCCAATAATCAAAACTTTTTTCATGATGATTCTCCTGAAAAGTCTTGTCATCGCATTGAAAGGCTAATGCCCTACTTCGTGGCAAGACGCGGGGCAATCAGTTCATACCAAATAACACCCAAAACCGGACGGTCAAGCTTGTCGGGGTTGGCCGCATACCACTGGTCGACCATCTTGACGATGTCCGCGCGGTTAACGTCCTTGAAAGCCTTCATCCAGCCCTTTTCAAAGGGCGACAGGGTGCAGGTGGGTTTTTTGCCGGTTTTGGCGGCTTTTTCCGTTATTTTGGCATTAACAAAGTATTCCACGGCAATGGCAGATTCGACTCCAAGAAGAAAGGCTGCCTTATCGGCTTCAGCCGTCTTTTGCCATACTTTGCCTGTAAGCTGCTCAACCGGATTACTCTGAATCGCATCGCTGACGGCGGGTGCTTCTGCCGCACGAACGGGAGCGCAGGCCAGAACCAGAGCCAAAACCAGCCCAAGGCTCAAAACTGACTTTTTCACACGAAGCTCCTTGCTGTTTGCAGATAAGGCGGCCTAGACCGCCGGAATATCCTCATACCAGAAAATAAAAAGCGCTAATCGCTATCAGTGCTTGCCACAATCTAGCCATAAGAAGACGTGCATATCAAGTCTTTTCCGAAGAATCAGGACCCAGTGGCCTCGCCAATCAGTTTCCTGAAGCTGGCAAACAGGTATTCTCCGTCATGCGGCCCGGCGGCGGCTTCCGGGTGATACTGCAAGCTCATGACTGGCAGCGTTTTGTGGCGCAGCCCTTCAAGCGTATTGTCATTAAGATTAATGTGGGTAGCTTCTACATCTTCCAATCCGTCCAGAACCACATGAAACCCGTGGTTCTGCGAAGATATTTCAATGCGGCCCGTGGTCAGGTCCTTGACCGGATGGTTGCAGCCGTGGTGGCCGAACTTGAGCTTATCGGTGGTGCCCCCAAGGGCGTGGCCGATGAGCTGATGGCCAAGGCAAATTCCCGTAACAGGAAAAGCCTGAATAAGCTCGCGCACCAGTGCAATTTCATTGGTCAGCGTGGCCGGGTCGCCGGGGCCGTTGGACAGAAAGACCCCTTTGGCCCCACTGGCTTTGGCCTGAACGGCACTGAAGTTTGGCGGCACAACCAGAGGTTCAAAACCAGCTTCACACAAGCGGCGCAAAATATTCCACTTGATGCCGTAGTCATAAACCAGAAGCGGCAGCCCGGCGTTACGCCATGCGTAACTGCCGTCTTCGGCCATTGGTGCTTCCTGAACGGCGTTATCGTACCAGGTGTAGGGAGCTTTGGCAGCCACAAAAGGCACGAGATTGCGTCCTTTCATGGTTGGCAGCGCCTTGGCGCGTTCCTGCAACACGCGAAGATCCATTTCCTTTGTGGAAATGATGCCGCGCATGGCTCCGTTGATACGCAGATGCAAAGTCAGAGACCGGGTATCGATTCCTTCCATGCCGGGCTTTTCATAGCGCTGTAAAAACGTCGGCAAAGACATTGTGGAACGCCAGTTAGAAGGCTTTTTGCAGCACTCCTTTACCAGCAGAGCCGCGCAGTGCACCCCGGCAGACTCCATATCTTCACGGCTGGTGCCATAATTGCCGATGAGGGGGTAGGTCATGCAGACCATCTGCCCATAATAAGAAGGATCGGTAAGAACCTCCTGATATCCAGTCATACCTGTAGTGAAGATAACTTCGCCACCGGTTTCAAATTCGCCAGTAAAGGACTTGCCTTCAAGCGTAAATCCGTCTTCCAGCACCAGCAATGCTTTCATAACTTACCCCCGCACTTCCCGCGCGTAGTATTCCTGCAAACTTTCCACATGGGTTTCGTCCCGCCGCGAACCGATGGCCGTGGCCGTGGCGCGCGCCGCAGCGATGGTGGTGCAGTACGGCACCTTGTAGTTCAGAGCCGCCTGACGAATGGCCTTGGAATCCTTGGCGGTGTGTTTGCCCGAAGCCGTATTCACGACCAGAGCCACCTCGTGATTGATAAGCAGATCCACAATATTGGGGCGGCCTTCGTAAACCTTACGCACTTCCTCAACCTTGAGGCCGTGCTCGCGCAGAATCGCCGCAGTGCCTTTGGTCGCCAGCAGATCAAAGCCCAGATTGGCAAACTTTTCTGCCACTTCAGGCAGGAAGGGTTTGTCGCGGTCATTCACAGAAAGGAAAAGCTTGCCTCCCTGCGGCGGCACCTGACCTGCACCAAGCTGGCTCTTGAGGAAGGCTTCACCAAAGTTGGAGCCCATGCCCATAACTTCGCCAGTGGAGTGCATTTCAGGTCCAAGTATTACGTCCACACCCGGGAAGCGCTGGAAGGGCATAACCGCTTCCTTCACGCAGGTGAAACCACCCTTGCGCATGCTCCAGGGGTCAAGTTCGTCCAGAGTCTTGCCCAGCATGACCTGGGTGGCAAGGTACGGCAGGGGCACGCCCGTGGCCTTGGACACAAAGGGAGCCGTACGCGAGGCGCGCGGGTTCACTTCAAGGATATAGATATCGTCGCCCTTGATGGCAAACTGGATATTCATGAGGCCCACAACTTTGAGTTCGCGGGCCAGAGCTTCAGCCTGAACCGCAATAAGGGCCACATGGTCGTAAGACAGCGAATAGGAAGGCAGCACGCAGGCCGAATCGCCGGAGTGAATACCGGCTTCTTCGATATGCTCCATAATGCCAGCCACATACACGTCCTTGCCGTCAGACAGGGCGTCCACATCCACTTCAACCGCATGTTCAAGGAACTTGTCGACAAGGATGGGGTGTTCCGGCCTTTCGGGCACCTGGGCGTGGAAGTACGCGGTCAGCTCCGAAGCGTCATACACAACGGCCATAGCGCGGCCGCCAAGCACGTAGCTTGGCCGCACCACCACAGGGTAGGTGATGCGCTCGGCCACTTCCAGAGCATCTTCAAGGCTCATGGCTGTGCCGTTGGGCGGCTGCAGCAGACCCAGCTTCTGAATCAGAGCCTGAAAACGCTCGCGGTCTTCTGCGCGGTCGATGGCGTCGGGGCTGGTGCCAAGAATGGGCACGCCTGCACGCATGAGCGGCACAGCCAGATTCAGCGGAGTCTGGCCGCCAAACTGAACGATAACGCCTTCGGGCTTTTCTTTTTCCACAATGTTCATGACATCTTCGAAGGTCAGCGGTTCAAAATAGAGCCGGTCTGAAGTGTCGTAGTCTGTGGAGACCGTTTCGGGGTTGGAGTTTGCCATAATGGCCATAATACCGGCATCCCGCAGAGCAAAGGAGGCATGGCAGCAGCAGTAGTCAAACTCGATGCCCTGGCCGATGCGGTTGGGGCCACCGCCCAGGATGAGCACCTTACGGCGGTCTTCAAGTTTGATTTCTTCACCCTTCTCGTAGGTCGAATAAAAATAGGGTGTGTAGGCTTCAAACTCCCCTGCGCAGGTGTCGACCAGATAATAGGTCGGCAGGATGTTCATTTCGTCGCGCAAACGGCGAATATCGGCTTCAGGGCGCTTCCACATTTCGGCAAGCTGCCTGTCGGAGAAACCGTATTCCTTGGCTTCGCGCAAGATGACCGCCAGAGCTTCATTGCTGGCTGTCATGTCATTGGCCATGCCAAAGTTGCGGATGCGCTGCTCCATATCCACGATGTCCTGCAACTGCCGAACAAACCAGGGGTCGATGGCGGACACGTCAAAGATTTCTTCTTCCGTGATGCCCGCCAGCAGAGCCTGACGCAGCGCAAATATGCGGCGTGAATTGGGCCGCTGCAGAGACTCAAGGATAACTTCGCGGTCAGGCAGTTCGGCGTTGAAGTTGAAACCCAGGCCAGTGGCCCCGATTTCCATAGAGCGCAGGCCCTTCTGCAAAGCCTCCTTGAAGGTACGGCCAATGCTCATGGCTTCGCCCACGCTCTTCATAGAAGTGGTGAGTTCGTCCTTGGCACCGGGGAATTTTTCAAAGGTAAAACGCGGAATCTTGACCACGCAGTAGTCGATGGCAGGTTCAAAGCTGGCCACCGTCTCACGCGTGATGTCGTTGCGCAGTTCGTCCAGCGTGTAGCCCACAGCCAGTTTGGCCGCGATTTTGGCGATGGGAAAACCCGTCGCCTTGGAGGCCAGCGCCGAAGACCGCGACACGCGCGGATTCATCTCAATAACAACAATTTCGCCGTTGGCCGGGTTGATGCCAAACTGCACGTTGCTGCCGCCGGTTTCCACGCCGATTTCACGCATGATGGCAATGGAAGCATCGCGGATCTGCTGATATTCGGCGTCGGAAAGAGTCTGCACCGGAGCCACGGTGATGGAGTCGCCCGTGTGAACGCCCATGGGGTCAAGATTTTCAATGGAGCAGATGATGACGCAGTTATCCTTGGCGTCGCGCATCACTTCCATTTCAATTTCTTTCCAGCCAAGCACGCTCTGCTCGATCATGACCTCGGTGGTGGGGCTGGCTGCGAGGCCGTTGCTTGCCACTTCTTCAAGGTCGGCAAGATTATAGGCTACGCCGCCGCCCGTGCCGCCCAGGGTAAAGGCCGGGCGCACAATGAGGGGGAAAGGCAGTATGTTGCCGAGGTGGCGAACTTCTTCGATATTTCTGGCAATACCGCTGGCAGGCATATTGAGGCCGATGTGCTCCATCGCTTCGCGAAAAAGCTCACGGCTTTCGGCCTTTTCAATAACCTCAGCGCGTGCACCGATAAGTTCAACGCCGTACTCCGCCAAAACGCCGCTCTTGGCAAGTCCAAGAGCGGCGTTCAAAGCCGTCTGCCCGCCAAGGGTCGGTAACAGTGCGTCGGGGCGTTCTTTTCGGATGATGGCAGTCAGGGTATCATGTTCGATGGGTTCCACATAGGTGGCGTCGGCCAACTGGGGATCGGTCATGATGGTAGCGGGATTGGAGTTGACCAGCACCACTTCGTAGCCCTCTTCTTTAAGGGCTTTGACAGCCTGTGAGCCGGAGTAGTCAAACTCGCAGCCCTGGCCGATGATGATGGGTCCCGCGCCGATAACAAGAATCTTGTGTAAATCCGTACGCTTAGGCATTGGACATTCCTGCGGCTTTGGAGATCGGTACGAAAGGGGCGACTCAAGAGTCGCCGTTTGCTCAAACTGAAGAATAATACATGCACTTCGACTTGACGTCAACATTTTCTCTGAACAGGCAAACAGGAACACTGTAGCCTATTAAAGCCTTGCGCACCATCCTGATTTACGCAATAATTCACCTCTTGAATCCATAAGGGGGCTTGATAATGCAAGACATAAAAAAAGTTGTCCTCGCCTATTCTGGCGGGCTTGATACATCTGTTATTCTAAAGTGGCTTATTGAGACTTACAAGTGTGAAGTCATCGCCGTCACCGCCAACCTTGGCCAGCCTGAAGATCTTTCCGGTGTGGAAGAAAAGGCGCTCAAGACCGGCGCTTCCAAGGCCTATGTTGTTGATTTGCGCGAAGAAATGGCTAAAGATTTTGTGTTTCCGATGATGCGCGGCGCGGCCATCTACGAAGGACGCTACCTGCTTGGAACCTCCATTGCACGCCCCCTCATTGCCAAAGCTCTGGTTGACATCGCCCGCAAGGAAGGCGCTGACGCCATTTCGCACGGCGCCACCGGCAAGGGCAATGACCAGGTGCGCTTTGAATTTGCCGCCAGCGCTCTGGCCCCTGACATCAAGGTCATCGCCCCCTGGCGCGAATGGGAACTCATGTCCCGCACGGCCCTCACCGCCTTTGCCGAAAAGCACGGCATTCCCATTTCCAGCGCCGCCAAGCGCTACAGCATGGACGCCAACATGCTGCACACAAGCTTTGAAGGCAGCGAGCTGGAAAACCCCGGCAATGAACCGCACGAATCCTGCCACGAGCGCTGCGTGCCCGTTGAGCAGGCGCCGGACACTCCTGAAATTGTCAGCGTTGATTTTGAATGCGGCAACCCGGTTGCCGTTAACGGCAAGGCTCTTTCGCCAGCGGCCATCATTACCACCCTGGCCGAAATCGCTGGCCGTAACGGTATTGGCCGCGACGACATGGTGGAAAACCGTTTTGTCGGCATGAAGTGCCGCGGCGTGTACGAAAACCCCGCTGGCACCCTGCTGTACAAACTGCACCGCGACCTCGAAGGTATCTGCCTTGACCGCGAACTGCTCGGCATCCGCGACATGCTGGCCGTGCGCTATTCCCAGTGCGTTTACAACGGCTTCTGGTACTCGCCCGAACGCGAGGCCATGCAGGCCTTTATGGATAAATCGCAGGAAAGCGTCACCGGCACCGTGCGCGCCAAGCTGTACAAGGGCGGCGTGTGGCCCCTGGCCCGCACCTCCCCCAACTCGCTTTTCTCTGAAGATCTGGCTACCTTTGAAGGTGGCGACTACGACCACAAGGATGCGGCGGGCTTCATCCGCCTCAACAGCCTGCGGCTGCGGCTGCATGCGGCTGTCAAAAACAAGATCGAAGGTTAGTGCGCCCAGACGGGCCTGCATAATGCCTCCGTCGGCCAGACAATGGTCCCCGGGCCAACCGTCTGGCAAGCCTTCAGCGGTGGAGCATGGCTCCACTGATATGGCCCAAGCGTGATGGGACTTCGGGGGCAGGAGCGTTCACTATGGCGTCCCTGCCCCCGAATTACTACTTTAAAAGCAATGGATACTGCCATGAAGACCAACCAGAGCTGGGGCGGACGCTTCGCCGAAGGCCCCAAGGAAGCTGTAGCCCAATATACGGACTCCCAATCCTACGACAGGGCGCTTTACGCCCAGGATATCCGCGCCTCACAAGCCCACGCCCGCATGCTGGGACGCCAGGGCATCATCGCCCCCGGCGAGGCGCAGCTTCTGGTTGAAGGACTCGACCGCGTGCGCGAAGAAATCCGCTCTGGCAATTTTGTCTGGAAGCCGGAACTGGAAGACGTGCACATGAATATTGAAGCACGCCTGACGGAAATTATGGGCAATGTGGGCAAAAAACTGCACACTGGCCGTAGCCGCAACGACCAGGTCGGGTTGAGCTTTCGTCTTTTCGTGGCAGACAGGCTTGAAACCTGGCGGCAGCGTGCCGCTGGCCTGTGCGCCGTGCTGGTGCAGCGCGCCACCGAACACGCCAATGACATACTGCCAGGCTGCACCCACTTGCAGCCCGCCCAGCCCGTGAGTTTGGCGCACCACCTGCTGGCCTATGCCTGGATGTTCCGTCGCGACGCCCTGCGTCTGACCGACTGTCTTGACCGTGTGTGCATATCCCCTCTGGGAGCGGCCGCACTGGCGGGCACAACCTATCCCCTTGATCCGCAAAGCGTAGCGGAAGACGTTGGATTTTCCGGCATTTACGGCAACTCGATGGACGCTGTTTCCGACAGGGATTTCGTGCTGGAAGCTCTTTTTGACGGCTCAACCATCATGATGCATCTGTCACGTATGTGTGAAGAAATCATTTTGTGGGCCAACCCTGCTTTTGGCTTTGTGCGCCTGCCCGACAGCTACGCCACAGGCTCATCCATCATGCCGCAAAAGAAAAATCCTGACGTTGCCGAACTTATGCGCGGCAAAACGGGGCGCGTCTATGGTTCGCTCATGGGCCTGCTCACCACCATGAAGGGTTTGCCCCTGGCCTACAACCGCGACATGCAGGAAGATAAGGAAGGTTTTCTCGACGCCGACAAGACCGTCGAAGCCTCCCTGCGCCTTATGGCGGGAATGATGGAAGAACTGACCTTCCGCACTGACCGTATGCGCGAAGCCTGCAAGGCTGGCTTCCTCAATGCCACAGAACTGGCAGACTACCTTGTGGGCAAAGGCATACCCTTCCGCGAGGCCCATCATATAACGGGGCAATGCGTGGCTGCCGCCGAAAGCCAGGGCAAGGGACTTGAAGACCTCCCCCTGCCTGAAATGCAGGCGCTTGAACCCCGCATTGAGGATGATGTTTACGCCATACTGGATTACGCAGCCGCTGTGCGTCGGCGCGAAACGCCCGGCGGCACTGGCCCGCAGTCTGTGGCGGCCCAGGTGGCGCAACTCAGAACGTGGCTTGCCGGTATGGACGGCATGACCAGATAGTCCGGTAAACACTATGACTGCCTTCACGGATCAGAAGCCGGAAATCCCGCAAAACGCCTATTGGCCCCAATGGGTAGAAGACGCGCGCCTGAGTGACGACCTTGTGGCCCAGTCCTACGAAGAGACCCCTCCGCAATGGCGGGCGGCCATCAAGACGGGACTCGCCCTGGCGCATATGCACTTTGGTTCAAACTCTGACCAGCTGCGTGAACAACGCAGCAACAGGCATTTGGGATTTTGGCAGCGATCTGAAAGCAGTGCCGCCCCGTGGGCCATCATTGCCTTCACTCCTTCCTATGCAGCGGCTGCCAGACTGGCCGCCGCCTGCATCCCGGCAATCCTTGCGGGCGTGCCCCAGATCGGGGCCGCATGCGTGGGCGGGCAGCCCCACCGCTCTGCCTTGGTCAGTCTGGAATTGAGCGGTGTTGAAGACATCTTTGTTTTGGATTCTTCAAAGTTACAAGCGCTGCTTGAAGAAAGCTCCGGCCCCGGCCGTCTGGTGCTGCTGCACACTGGCGAACTGTCGCAGATTGCTGATTTCGCGCACGCTGCGGGCCTGCCCTGCTGGCAGGAAAGCCGCACGCCAAGGCTGGCTCTGACAGAAGGAGACAGCCTGAATGACGGGCAGGGCTTGTCTGCTGAAGACGACTATCTGGATTTGGAAGCGCTGTATTTTGCCCAGGCGGAAGCTCTGGATTCTGCCATAAGCATTGCCCCCGGCACCTTGGCTAATGGCTCGCAAGAAGTGGCTATGATTGCTGCGGGTAATTCGCCACTGGCAGATGCTCTGTACCTCGCCTCTACAGCCGGGCAAGCGGCGAACCTTCCTCAGAGTGAATTCTTTTCCCCAAACGGCCCTGAATTGGTCCTGACACCGGGCTGTGAAGGTTTCTGGCTGCACCCCGGCCTTACGCCGGATTTTTTCCGGGTGCGCCGTCTGGCTTTCGGCACACTGTAAAAATCTGCCCAGGAGCCGTCATGTCCAACATCAGCCGCATTCGTAACATTGGCATCATTGCCCATATTGACGCTGGCAAGACCACCTTGTCGGAGCGCATGCTTTTTTACAGCCGCAAAATCCATCGCATGGGCGAGGTTCATGACGGCGCTGCCACAATGGACTACATGCCCGAGGAACAGGAACGTGGCATTACCATCATGTCGGCCTGCACCACCTGCCAGTGGAACGAGCATACTATCAACCTCATTGATACCCCCGGCCATGTGGACTTTACCATCGAGGTTGAACGCTCCTTGCGCGTGCTGGACGGGGCCGTGGGCGTGTTTTGCGCCGTAGGCGGCGTTGAACCGCAGTCTGAAACCGTATGGCGGCAATCAGAAGATTTCGGCGTGCCCAAGATAGCCTTTGTAAACAAGATGGACAGGTTGGGCGCAAATTTTGAAGCGACGCTGGAAGCCATGCGGCAGCGCCTTCACACCAATGCCGTTGCTGTTATGGCTCCCCTGGGTCAGGGTGAAGATTTTAGCGCCGTTCTTGATCTCATTCATGAAGAATGCCTGTTTTTTGATGAAGACGATCAGGGGCAAACAATAAAGCGTACTCCCTTTACTTCAGAGCAGGCCGCACTGGCCGCTCCCTGGCGCGATCTGCTGCTGGAAAAACTGGCTGAAGCTGATGAAGATTTTCTGGAGCCCTATCTGGAAGGCGTTTACAGCACAGAAGACATTCATGCAGCCCTGCGCCGTGCGACGCTGGCCCGCAGCATCACCCCCGTATTCTGCGGCTCCGCCCTGCGCAACACAGGCATACAGCCCGTGCTGGACGCCGTTTGCCGCTGGCTGCCCTCGCCGCTGGACGTGCCTGCGCCTGTTGGTGTGGATTCTGAGGGCAACGAAGTCGCTGTTATGGCCGATCCCGACGCTCCGGCTGTTGCTCTGGTCTTTAAGGTTCTGCTCGAAGACAGCCGCAAGCATTCCTTTATTCGCATATATGCGGGCCGTATTCATGAAGGTGACAACCTGCGCAACACCACCCAGAACAAGGACGACAGGCTGGGCCGTCTTTACCGCCCCCATGCCGACAGACGCGAACAGCTTGAATCCGCAGGAACTGGCGAAATTGTTGTTGCCGTTGGCCTGCGGTCTGCCCATACGGGCGAGACCTACACCGCGCGTGAACGCCTTCTGAAGCTTGAAAGCATTGAGGCCAACGCGCCAGTCATCACGCTTGCCCTTGAGCCGCGCAATGCCGACGAAGGTAAAATTCTTGACGAAGCGCTGACTCGGTATGTGGAAGAAGACCCCACGCTCAAGGCGCAACTGGACGATGCCACTGGCGCACGCATGATTTCCGGCATGGGCGAACTGCATCTTGATGTTCTGCTGGAACGTATGCAACGCGAATACGGCATCAGCCCCCGCGCGGGCAATCCTCAGGTGGTTCTGCGCGAAACCATACGCAAAGAAGCTGACGCCAGCGTGGTTTTTGACCGGGAACTGGGCAAGGAACACCACCAGGGTGCAGTCGCCCTTCATGTAAGTCCGGGCGCGCGTGGCAGCGGCAATACAGTGACCGTGGGCGATTTTCTGCCTGCCGATCCCAACGAAGCTCGCAAGCTGCTGCCCCAGATATACCTGGACGCGGCCCTTGAGGGAGTGCGTGATGCCCTGCAAAGCGGTGAACTCACGGGCTACCCGGTAGAAGATGTGCAGGTGATGGTTACCAATGTGGAACGGCGTGAAGGCCTGACCACCCTGCCGGGCTGCCATATGGCTGCTGGGCAAGCCTTGCGTGAGGCTTTGGGCACTGCCGCTCCCATTGTTATGGAGCCCATTATGCGGGTGGAGATAGTGGTGCCCGATGATTTTCTGGGTCCCTCAATCAGCCTGTTCAACTCTTGCGGCGGCAAGGTCGAAAACCTTGAAGACAATGGAACGCGCAAGGTGTTGAGCGGTATTGCTCCCCTGCGCCGCTTGTTTGGCTTTTCCACCTCCCTGCGTTCAGCTACGCAGGGCCGCGCCGGACTTGTGATGACCTTTGACCGTTTTGACCTTCCATGAGGCCTTATACCCGTGACATCCAGTAATTCAGGCAACAACTCCGGCAAGGGGCACGCCCCTCGCGCCAAGAAAAGCCTTGGCCAGCATTTTTTGCGCCGTGAAGATATTTGCCACCGTATTGCCGCTCTCATCGCCCCTTGCGCCACTGACCGCATTATCGAAATCGGCCCTGGCCCCGGCGCGCTGACCCGCGCCATCGAAGCCGCGCCGCATGCCCGCCTGCTGCTGCTTGAAAAAGACCGCCATTGGGCCGCTGAACGGCAACGCCTGGGCGGCAAGCATACGCAGGCAGTGCTTACAGACGCCCTGCGCTTTGACTGGCGGCGCATCAGCCCTCAAGAGCCGTGGAAAATCATAGGCAACCTGCCCTACAATGTGGCATCCCCCCTTATATGGGATATTGTGTCCCTGTCTGAAGGCTGGCAGCAGGCCGCATTTATGGTGCAAAAAGAAGTGGGACAGCGCCTTGCCGCACCGCCGGATTCCGGCCACTACGGCGCGCTTTCAGTGTGGGTGCAAAGCTATTCGCGCCCGCGTGTGGAATTTGTGGTGGGGCCGGGAGCTTTCAGTCCTCCTCCCAAGGTGGATTCCGCAGTATTGAGCTTCATGCCCTTGCCCGTCAGTGAGCGTCCTGCACATCCCGCGCTTTTATCTCGCCTGTTGCGTATCTGTTTTCAGCAACGACGTAAGCAACTTGGCGGAATATTTCGCCGTGCCGCCCAGCCTGGTCTGGAAAACGCGTTTGAAAGTGCGCAAATTGCATCCAACTTGCGTCCTGAAGTTCTTTCTTGTCACGATTTTCAGCGCATAGCTGCTTTTTGGGCGTCACAGCTTGACAACAAGGCATAAAAAGTTTTCAGTCTATCCATACTCTTGCTGCGTTGTGCACCAGTGGTGCATTCAGGCAAGTGGTCATGCAAGAGGCCATTTGTAAACAACGCCGGGGAACTTTTCAGGAGGACATGCTGATGACTAAGGCTGATCTGGTTGAAAAAATCGCTGCCAAGGCCAATCTGACCAAGGCCGCAGCCGAACGGGCTCTCAACGCTTTTCTCGCTTCCGTCGAAGACGCTCTTGTCAAGGAATCCAAACTTACCCTCACTGGCTTCGGCACCTTTGCGGTAGAACACCGTAAAGCCCGGCAGGGCCGCAACCCCCGCACCGGTGATACTCTCACCATTCCCGCGTGCAAGATTCTCAAGTTCCGCCCCGGCAAAATGCTCAAAGATTCTTTAAACTGATCTTATGCAGCCGTGCCGCACGGCATGGCGCCAACCGGCAATGCTGGCTATCACTAAAGCCAGCATACCGGGGTACAACTGTAGATGACATGTATGCCCGCGGCGACTGGGAGTCGGGGCATGCGTGTCATTTGCGGTTTCTGGGCATGCGCTCTGGTAGCCTGTGTGCTGCGGCCCATGCAACGTGTACTTTTCATCTTACCCGCCTTATCAAGAAAAAACTTGCCCTTTTCAATATTGCGGGCTATATGAACTCTTCATTTGGCGACACTGTCGCTGTCCGTAGACGGGTAAACCGTTGACGGTTATTTTTGTGGGCTGCTTATAGCACGCCCCGCCGCCGAAGGGGGTGATTTTCTTGCCCGGAGTTTTTCTTAACGACGACGATTATAATTTCGATATCGCGCTGCGCCGCTTTAAGAAGCAGGTAGAAAAGGCCGGTGTTCTTTCAGAAATGAAGAAGCGCCAGCACTACGAAAAGCCCAGCGTCATGCGCAAAAAGAAAAAGGCCGCCGCTCGTAAGCGGCTGATGAAAAAAATCAGGAAGATGAACATGGCTTAACCGGCTGCGCATTTATGCGCCCGGGGCCTTCATCCGGCCAGTTATGCGGGAAGCCCCTAGGGTTTCCCGCATTTTCTGCATTACTCCACCCTCCACCCAACGACAATTATGACCGCCACTACCACGCTTTTTGACCAGATCGAAAAAGATTACATTTTGGCCTACAAAGCCAAGGACAGTGTTCGGCTCATGGTGCTGCGCCTGTTGAAAACGGCGGTCAAAAACCGTCTGGTGGACTTGCGGCGGCCCGGCGGCAGCCTTTCCGACGAAGAAATGATGGACGTCATCATCAAGGAAGGCAAACAGCGTCAGGATTCCATTGAGCAGTACACGGCGGCCCAGCGCCCCGACCTTGCTGAAAAAGAAGCTGCCGAGCTTGTAGTCCTTAAAGAATACCTGCCCAAGGCCCTCAGCCAGGAAGAACTGCTGTCTCTCGTTGAGTCCACAATTACCGAGCTGAGCGCAACTTCCCCCAAGGATATGGGCCGGGTTATTTCTGCCATTATGGCAGGGCATAAAGGTCAGGTGGACGGCAAGGTTCTGTCCGAGGCCGTCAAAAAACGCCTGCAGCCGTAGCCAGATCCTGCCATTTTTGCACAGCGGATATGTAATTGTTCGCCGTGCAAAAGTGACCACATTCTGTTTTCAAGCCGCATTTCCGCAATGGCGGGCGTGCTGCCTCATTCCTGTGTGAAACGCCCCACGGCCTGACTTGTCGCCCCATCGGGAGTTGCCTCACAATATGGAAAAACTGTGCGTCCGGCGAAAGAGCGTTCGTAGCGCTCTGTGGGCTGCAAGGTCCAGCAGTTCGTGCGTTCTTTTCTCTACGGCAAGCCATACCATCATTTCCGAGGCATCAGCATGATTCACGCCCGCACTCTTCAGGCCCTTGAATACCATCATATCACCGACCACCTCGCGTCGCTGTGCATTTCCGGCGTAGGGCGTGAACGTGCCCAGGGGCTGACCCCGTTTGCCGAAGCAGAGGACGTCAATCTTGCCGCCCGGATATATGCGGAAGCTGCCGACTGGTCTTCACGCCCGGCTATCGGCGGCGCAGTCTTTGCGCTCAACGCCTTTCCTGATGTATCGGGCTTTTTGCAAGCGGCACAAACATCCCGTGCCCACGCCTTTCAGCCAGACCTTGATGCGTTTTGGGCTTTGCGGGAAGTGTTAAGCATGGCACGCGATGCCCATGCCTCCATTGCCGCGCCCGATGCCGCCAAACAATGGCCGCATCTGCTGGCTATGGCTGACGGCACGCCCCTGCCTGTACAGCTGACGGCAGCCCTTTTGCGCTGCATTTCCGACGACGGCTTAATGAAGGACGAAAGCTCGCCAGAGCTTTACCGCCTGCGTGGCGAACTGCGCCGCCTGCACCAGAGCTGCATGGGCAAGGTGAAAGATTACGCCCTTCAATATAACATGCTGGCTTATTTGCAGGATGAGTTCATGACTCTTTCGTCGGACCGTTATGTGCTGCCGCTCAAAGCCAATTTCAAAGGCCGTATGCAGGGCATCATTCATGACTGGTCGCAAACGGGTGAAACCTGTTATTTTGAGCCTATGTTCCTGGTGGAGATCAACAACCGCCTTCAGGAGCTGAAACGCGAAGAGCGCGAAGAAGAACGCAAGATACTGCTATACTTGCGGGGCCTGCTGGAAGCAGAGTTGCCCGGAGCTCAAGCGGCCCTTGAACTTCTTGCCCAACTGGATCTTTTGCAGGCCAAGCGCCGCTTGGCTGCGCTGCTGGATGGCCGCTGCCTGCCGCTTACCCCTGTGACCGAAGGCATTCAACTGCTTGAAGCCCGCCATCCCCTGCTCGTGCTTAACAGGGCCAAGGCCGCCAACGCGTCAGATTCTGCCCATAGCGCCAAAAATGCAGCAAAATCCGCTGCTGCGGTGCGCCCGCTGGACATCATTCTGCGCCCCGGCGAACGCGCGCTGGTCATCACTGGCGGCAATGCGGGCGGCAAAACCGTTTGCCTCAAAACTCTTGGGCTTATCGCGGCAATGACCCTCAGCGGGTTGCCCGTTCCGGCTGGCGCTGGTTCGCACCTGCCCTGGTTCAGCCGTATGGATGCCTTTATCGGCGACGAACAGAGCCTTGCCGACAACGTGTCCACATTCACCGCCCAAATCGAGCATCTGGGCAAGGCATGGAAGCATCTTGACGGCAGCGGCATTGTCCTGCTGGACGAATTTGGCGCAGGTACCGACCCGGCTCAGGGCGCGGCACTGGCGCAGGCGGTACTTGACGAATTGCTGGACAAACATACCTTTGTCTTGGCAGCAACACATTTTCCCGCGCTCAAAAGCTATGCCCTTACCAAGGAAGGGGCCAGGGCGGCCTCTATGCTCTTCGATACACAGAGCAAAAAGCCTTTATTCAAGCTGGCCTATGACCAGGTTGGGGCAAGTCAGGCTCTGGATGTGGCGCGTGAACACGGCTTGCCTGAAAGCATTATACGCCGGGCCGAGCATTATCTTTTGCAGGACGGGCAAGACGCCACTACCCTGCTTGCGCGCCTTAATGATCTGGCTGCCAACCGCGAAGAAGAACTTGTGCTCCTCAAACAGGAGCAGGAAAAGGCACGTTCCGTTGCCAAGCATGAGCGTGAAAAGCTGGAAAAAGAGCGCCTGCGCCTGCATGACGAGGTGCGTGCCCAGGCAACCGAGCTTATGCGCGCCTGGAAAGAAGGACGGGCTACTCACAAGCAGGCCCTGAAAGAAATGTCACGGCTACGCGCTTCGCTGGCAACGGATAATGATCCGGAGCAAAACCAGTCAATATTGCCAAGCCCCCAGCATTTTGCCGTGGGCCAACAGGTGTTGCATACGATTTTTAACAAACGCGGTGTAATCACTGACGTGGACGAACGCAAAAGCCGCGTTCGCCTGGACATGAACGGCGTGAACCTGTGGGCCGATATGAAGGCGCTGCGGATACCGGGGCAGCAGGCACCTGCAAACGCTCCGGGCAAACCCTCTTCCATTCTTGACAGCACACCCCGTCAGGCTGCCGCCCCCACAAGCGGAGGTTCAGCCCGCCCGGCGGGAGCGGCAGATGGAGCATCACTACGACTTGACATGCGGGGACATCGTGCCGATGTAGCTCTTGCAGAACTTGAACGCTTTATGGACAAGACCCTGCTTGCGGGTTTTCGCGAAGTGGAAATAGTGCATGGGCGCGGCACAGGAGCCTTGAGACGACAGGTTCATGAATTTTTGCGGGCCTTTCCCGCTGTGGAAAAATTCAGCCTTGCCCCTGAAGATCAGGGTGGCGACGGCATGACCATTGTGACCCTGCGCTAGGCGAGCAGCCAGAAAATTACGCTTCAAAGCTATAGAAATTCTGTGTTGGGAGGCATTTTTTGCCCGCATCCTGACGAAACAAGTGTTGTTATCGGCAGAGAGCAATTTTTTTCAGGCCGTCAGGCCTGAAAAATACAGCCACGAGTCTGAACGCTGTTCTCTGATCAAGGAAAAATCTGCAATGCAGTCCAAGGATGCCATACGCGCCATCAAGGAGCGCATGAATATTGTGGACGTTGTGCGCCGCTATGTGGAGCTCAGGCGCAACGGGCCACGGTGGGTGGCGCCTTGCCCATTTCATCAGGAAACAAAACCGTCTTTTTCAGTTAACGAAGAGCAGGGACTGTTTTACTGTTTTGGGTGCCACGCATCAGGTGATATTTTTGATTTTTACAGCCGTATCAACGGACTGGATTTTAAAGAAACGCTGGAACAACTGGCTGCGGAATCGGGTATAACCATTGACCGCGGCCCAAACAACGCCCGCCAGCAGGGTGAAGAACGTGAACGCCGCTCTTCGCGTCAGCAGATGCTGCGTATGTATGAACTGGCTGCCGGGCATTTTGCTGCCACGCTCAATGGCCCCGACGGCGAAGAATGCCGCGCGTACATAGAAAAGCGCGGCCTGAGCCAGGAAATAGTGCAGCGTTTTGGCATCGGCTGGGCCAAAAGAGAATGGCAATCACTGGCAGACGCGCTGCGGCGCGCGGGTTTCGACGCCCGCATGGCGGTTGAATCGGGGCTTTTGGGGCAATCGGGCAATGGGCGTGCCTATGACCGTTTTCGGGGCAGGCTTATTTTCCCCATCAAAAGTCTGTCCAACCAGATCATAGCCTTTGGCGGACGCATCATCGCTGATGAAGAAGAAGCCAAGTACATAAACAGCGCCGACACGCCCATCTATAAAAAGGGCGAGCATCTTTACGGCCTGGCGCAGGCCCGCAAGGGTATGGTCACCAAGGGGCGGGTGCTGCTGACCGAAGGTTACATGGACGTGCTGACCCTGCACCAGTTCGGGTATGACAATGCCGTGGGCGTGCTGGGAACAGCGCTGACCCCGGAACAGATCAAGCGGCTTTCAGGGTTTGTTTCGCAGCTGACGCTGCTTTTTGACGGCGACCGCGCCGGGCGCAAGGCGGCCCTGCGCTCGTGTGAAATGCTGCTTACGCGCGGCCTGTCCTGCTCGGTAGTGCTTATGCCCGAGGGCGAAGACATCGACAGCCTGCTGCGCGGTGCTGGACCAGAAGCCTTTGAGACCTTGCAGGCTCAAGCCCCGGACGGCCTGCGCTTTTGCGTTGATGTGCTCAAAGCGCTTGCCCCACGCGAAACTGTGGAATGGGCGCGCAACTTTTTGCGTCAAGTGGAAATTCCCGAGTTGGTCAGCCCCTATGTTTCACGGCTGGCCGGGCAGTTACAACTTTCAGAAGCCGACCTGCGTGAAGGGCTTGTTCAATCACGCGGCTCCCGGCCAGACAAGGCACGCGCAGAAACAGGCGGAGCACCGTCAGGAAATGCGCGCCAGAACATACGCGACCGTGAAGTCATGATGTACGCCGTGCGTTATCCTCAGCGTCTGGCAGATATGCAGGAAATGGGGGCCGACCTGGCTCTTCAGTCTCCAATAGCCCGTCAGCTGTGGGACAAAATCGAAACGCATGGCCCGGAGGCAGTTTTTCACCAACTGGACCAGAGGGAAAAAAATTTCTGGTGCAAATGTTGTGGCCCTGAGGCCGCGCCACGCGACGATGGCGACAAAGAACTGGAATCACTGCGGCATTACTTGAATAATTATTACGCATCAGCGCAAAAATCTTCTCTATCCGCAGCCTTGAGAGCTAACACCGGCACAGGTGACTTTGAGGCTGATTTGGACTATCTTCGCGCACTTAAGGAAACCTTGGAGAAAGGGCATGAGCAATCTTAAAGATATCCAGCAGATTCAATCGCTTATTGCGAAGGGCAAGGGCGCGGGCTTTCTGACTTTTGAAGAAGTCAACAAGGCTCTCCCCGTGGAGATGAGCACCCCCGAGCAGTTTGAAGAGATTATCGGCATTTTTGAACAGCTGGAAATCGTTATTGTGGACTCGGAAAAGGAAGGAAAGAAAATTTCTGCCGCCGCCACCGAGTCTGATGAAGAAATAACTGACAGCTCCCTTGATCTGTCCGAAGACGAAGAGTCTGCCGACTATTCGTCACGCAGCACTGACCCTGTGCGCATGTATCTGCGCGAAATGGGTGCCGTGCCGCTGCTGGACCGTGACGGTGAAGTTGTCATCGCCAAAAAAATCGAAATGGGCGAGCAGGATGTGCTTTACGCCTTGGTTGAAGTTCCGGTGGCGGTTGAAGAACTCATCAATGTTGGCGAAGACCTGCGCCAGAACCGCATCAAGCTTAAGGATGTGGTTAAAACCATTGAAGAAGACGACCCCAGCGAAGACGAAATGAACCAGCGCTCGCGCGTTATTCTGCTGCTTGACGAAATCAAGCAGACCTTCAAGAAAAAACGCAAGATTTACAAAAAGCTGGATACATGCGCCTGCATGGACCGCCGCGTCACTGCCGTGCAAAAGGAAATTATCTGCTTCAAGGAAGAGATCGTCCTTCGTCTGCGCGACATCAAGCTGGAAAAGACCCTCATCGACCGCATCATTGAAACGGTTGAAGACTATGTGCGCCAGATGCACAACTGCCAGCGCGACCTTTCGGCCTATATTCTTTCCACGGGCCGCACCCAGGCTGAAATTCAGGCCATGTTCGACGGTCTTGAAAAGCGCGAGGTCAACCCTGTTGACGCTGCCCGCGACCTCAAACTCAGCGTGGACGAGCTCTTTTCCTTTAAGGAAATGATTATCGGCAAGATCGAAATTCTTAGCCGCCTGCAGGAAAAGTGCTGCCACAACGTCACTGACCTTGAAGAAGTGCTGTGGCGCATCAAGCGCGGCAATACTGCGGCCATGCGCGCCAAGCAGGAGCTCATCCGCTCCAACCTGCGCCTCGTGGTCTCCATCGCCAAAAAGTACACTAACCGTGGCCTGCAATTCCTTGATCTTATTCAGGAAGGCAACATCGGCCTTATGAAGGCCGTGGACAAGTTCGAATACCAGCGCGGCTACAAGTTTTCCACCTATGCCACATGGTGGATTCGGCAGGCCATTACCCGCGCCATTGCCGACCAGGCCCGTACTATCCGTATTCCCGTGCACATGATCGAGACTATCAACAAGCTTATTCGCACGTCGCGCTACCTTGTTCAGGAACTGGGACGCGATCCCACTCCGGAAGAAATCGCCGAACGTATGGAATACCCGGTGGAAAAGGTCAAAAAAGTACTCAAAATCGCCAAGGAACCCATTTCGCTGGAAACTCCCATTGGTGACGAAGAAGATTCGAGCCTGGGCGATTTCATTGAAGACAAAAAGGCTGTTGCCCCGGCGGAAGAAGTTATCAATACCAAGCTTTCAGAACAGTTGGCTGCGGTATTGGCCGACCTTACCCCACGCGAAGAGCAGGTTCTGCGCAAGCGTTTCGGCATTGCTGAAAAAAGTGACCACACCCTTGAAGAAGTGGGCAAGCTCTTTAACGTAACCCGCGAACGTATCCGCCAGATCGAAGCCAAGGCGCTGCGAAAGTTGCGCCACCCTGTGCGCAGCCAACCCCTGCGCTCATACTACGAAAACTAGTTCGTCCCAGAGCGGCTTGGTCTTTTCAAGGCCAGGCCGCTCTGATGTTAGAGCATTTTACCTTTGAAAAAATTTGAATGCCCTAATGCAATACAAGGATGCAGCACGCCGCAGCGCGGCGTAAAGTTTGCCTCAAACTGTATTTTTTGGCAAAATGATAACTTTGGAATGTAAAGCATTTCAAAGTTTGTCCGTTTTAGAAGCGTTGACAGTACACTGAGACCGTTTTACTTCCGGTACAAAACAGTTTGAGGGGCGGATCTAACCCGCTACTTTTTTCACTCATGCAGCAGGATACCATAGTGGTTGTGTCAGTTTTGCGCAGATTCGGGCGGCTGCACAGTGCGCCCAAGTTCTTTGGCCTTCTTTGTCTGCTGGCTCTTCTGCCTTTCCTGAGCTTCGGCGCAAATGCCCAAGCTTCCGAGCAGGTTGCCGCCGAGCGGCCTGTGGTGAACACAGAAGGCGACAGCGCGAGTACGGCGTCCCGAGACACCACGGCAGTGCTTACTGATGGGGCTGAAGCTAATATTCCTGTTCCCGAAGCACCAGCTGATATGCCACCCCCCGATTTTCCGCCGCCTCCTCCGCCTCCGCCCGGGCCCGAAGACGATCCGGCTTTTTTTGATCCTTCTGATCTGCCCCCAAAGGCCCCGCCCCTGCCGCAACCACTTGGTTTCGTGGCGCATTGCTTTGACGGCGACACCTTCAAGCTTACAGACAGACGTATAGTGCGTCTGGCGGGCATTGACGCTCCCGAGCTGTCCAAGGGCGACCGAAAGGGCCAGCTTTTTGCGCGTGAAGCCAGAGGCCAGCTTACAGATTTGACGCAGGGACAGCAGGTGATGCTTCTTCAGGCAGGCGTTAAGCACCGTGACATACATGGCCGTATTCTGGCCGAAGTTTTGCTGCCAGACGGCAGTTCGCTGAATGAAATTATGGTACGCAACGGTGCGGCCTATTTCTATCCACACCGCGACCTGAGCCCTCAGTTGCAGGAACGCCTGCGCAATTTGCAGCACGAGGCTATTGCCGAACGCCGTGGCATGTGGGGCTTCTTGCTTTCGCAGCCTGTCGCCAAGAACAACTACCTTGGCAACAAGGAGTCTTTGCGCTTCTTCCCCGCTGACTGCGCAGAAGCGCAGAGCATACGGCCAAGAAACCGCGTATATTTTGGCAACTTGATGGACGCCTTTATGGCGGGCTATGCACCTGCACGGGTTTGTCCTTTCTGGCCGGTGACGCCATGAACGCGTGCTCCCGCCAAAACGAGGCCATGCTCAGTCCCTTGGCAGAGCAAACAGCTCTGGTAATTTTTTCCGGCGGTCAGGATTCTGCAACGTGCCTGGCCTGGGCCTTGGACAGGTTTGGCTGCGTGCGCACCCTTGGCTTTGATTACGGGCAGCGCCATTCCGTCGAATTGGCCTGCCGTGAAAATATCCGCCAGAAAATGGCAGCCATGAATCCGCAGTGGCAACAACGTCTCGGCCCGGATTGTCTGCTGGACATTGATCTTTTTCGCCAGCTTGCCAATACGGCACTCACCTCCACTGCTCCTATTGAAGAAAACGGTCCTGAGGGCCTTCCAAACACCTTTGTGCCCGGACGAAACCTCATCTTTATTTTGCACGCGGCAGCCTGGGCGTATGGGCAGAACATACGGCATATGGTGCTGGGCGTGTGCCAGAGCGATTATTCCGGCTACCCCGACTGCCGTGACGACAGCATCAAGGCCATGCAGGTAGCCCTTAATACGGGAATGGCTGCGAACTTCGTTTTGCACACGCCTCTTATGTGGCGCAGCAAAAAAGACGCCTGGACTCTCGCCCGCAGCTTGGGCGGCCCGGCGCTTGTAGATCTGATTGTTGAGGAAAGCCACACCTGCTATGCGGGCCAGCGCGGCAACCGCCACGCCTGGGGCTATGGTTGTGGCCAGTGCCCTGCCTGCCGTTTGCGGGCAGCCGGGTACGCCGAATATATGACGCCCCTCCTTCAAGAAAGTGAAGAGTCATGTCCAAAAAACAATTGAGCGCCGCACAGGGCATTGAAGCCGCCTGCATTCTTTTTTCCATCAATACTGATGCAGAGGGTATGGTGCGCCTGGCGCACAGCGCCCAGTTGCCGCCAGTCTATCTTGAAGGAGCGGGAGCCATCTGCTTTTGTTCAGAATGGCGCGCCTTCACCCATGCGGTGGTCACGGCAGGGCTCATGCAGTACGCCCCCAACAGTGTTTTGATGGGCTATCTGCGCCAAACAGGCAATCTTTTGCAGAATGCCGCCAAAGCGCAGCCCACAGATCCGGCCAAGCCTGTAAATCAGGAGGCACCGCCTGCATCGGAATCTGCATCTGCAGAAAAAACGGACGGCCTGCCCTCTGGCCTGGAAGCCTTTGTTGATGGGCCCTTTGCCCAGTATATGCCCTTGCTGGCGCAGAGTGAGCAATCACAGTGCCCGGAACTTTTTTGTCAGCGCCTTGCGGTAGAGACTGCCAGAGTGCGGGGTGAAGCCTCGCCGCTGGACGATCAATCCAAGGCCCGGCTGACAGCCGTAATGGCCATGCTTATCAGCGCAGTGTGGGACAAACTGGAACAATACGAAATACTGGCAGACTAGAGCATTTTTACGTTGAAAGAATTTGGGCGACTGTGTTGGCAGACGTCCGGCAAGGAAGCGTAAGCGCTGTTCTTTTGCGGGGGTAAATGCCGTGGCTGGCATGCCTTGAACTACGAGGATGCATATCCTCAAAATTCATCTGTTTCAAATTTTTCAGTATACAACAGAAACGCCCGTTCTTACGGGCGTTTCGATTTTTACATATCGTCTTCGTTATCCAAAAACGCCCAATGCAACATGCGTTTATGCACACGCAGGCGGTATTCAGACTGTTGCGCCAGCAAGGATGTTTTGTTGTTGCGCAAAATATTGCTTCCTACCATGATGGCATCGGCGGGCGCCGCGCAGAGCATGACCCTTGCGTGCGGTTTTGCCTTGGCCAGCAGCTCTTCGCTTACGCTCCAGTCTTCATATTCTTCAGCGGTAATGCCGCCGCGGCAGCCGACCAAAAGATAATCGGCGCCCTTTACCGCTTCATCCGGCGTATCCACGAAGGTGATATTTGTTCCCAACCGGGCCGCTTCCGCTTTAAGAGGAGCAGCGTCCACATGCTCCGGCAGAGCCACACGCAGAGCAAAGGGAAACCATGCTGTGGCTTCAATCAAAGAGTGTAAAGTGCCGTTGAGGCAGCCAAGCCATGCGCAGGTTACGCCGCGAAGATCCCGTGAGTTACGCAGCATGCAGGCAATGTCGGCCAGAGCATGCGCAGGGTGCGCATCAGGGCTGCCCGCATTGATTATCGGAAAACGAAGGTCAAGACGGGCCGGATCCCAGGAACTTACAGTCAGTCCATGCGTATAGAGGCAGTCGACGTAGTAGCTAAAGATTGGCATAAGCTGTTCACGAAAAGCCGCCAATTCTTTGCGCCAAACAGTGCGGCTGCCTTCATAAACCACAGACCCGCCCATTTGACGCACGGCAGCAGATACGCAAAGCCTTTCAGGCAGCGAATTATCGGCAAATAAAAGCACTGCCACCCGATCCGCCATAAAATTGGTGTGCGTTTTGGCCTCTGGCATGCCCATTGCCTGTTGCACAAGCAGCCAGGACGCCTTTTCTCCCAAACTTTTGATGGTCAGAATATGTCGTGCCATAGATCCTCCGTGACGAAGGTCACATACGTTAGTTCACCCTAGTGCTAAGACTCTATCAAGGCGATATGCCTCTGTCCAGAAGTACGGCGCAACCATTTGACACCATAAGCAAAGCATTTGTACAAAAACAGTCTGGCCTCAACGGACCTGTTTGAAACAATGCCCTGTGCCACAAACAGCGCAGATGCTTTTTACCCGGATGCAGACTTGTGACTTGTACTGCTTATCCGCTACACTGTCTTACAGAATCCTTGTGAAATCTTTCTTGTTACCAAGGACCAACGGGAGTTTTGATGAAAGCCTTTTTCTTTGACCTTGACGGCACTCTGCTCGATTCTCTTGCTGACATAGGCAATGCCTGCAACGCCATACTGGAAAAACATGGCTATCCCACACACCCCTTGCCGAAGTACAGGCATTTCGTGGGGAACGGCTTTGGCAAGCTTGTTCGCGCTACCTTGCCCGCTGACGCTGCGCTGGACGATCAGACCAAGGCGCAGCTGGTTGAAGAGGCGCGCCAGTACTATGGCCTCCATATGTACGATTGCACGCGCCCTTACGACGGCGTGATTCCCGCCCTGGAAAAGCTGTCTGCAGCGGGGCACCCTCTGGCTATCCTTTCCAACAAGCCCGAAGAGCATACCCTGGAAATCGTTCAGCGCTACTTTTCCGCCATACCCTTCACACTGGTTCGTGGCGCGAGAAAAGACGTGCCCTTGAAGCCCCAGCCCCATGCCCTTCTGGACATGATGAAAACAATGAATACATCTGCTGCACAAACCCTGTATGTGGGCGACAGCGATGTGGATGTTCTGACTGCACGTAACGCTGGCGTGATTTCAGTAGGCGTAGCCTGGGGATTCCGCGGCGCAGATGAACTGCGTCAGGCCGGGGCCGACCATATAATTGACACACCATCACAATTGCCAAAACTGGCAGAAGAGGCGTAGTGTATGAAACGTCTTATAATTCAGATTGACGAAGACAAGTGTAACGGCTGCGGCCAGTGCATACTGGACTGTGCCGAAGGCGCATTGGCTATAGTTGACGGCAAAGCCAAACTCATTAAAGATTCTTACTGTGACGGGTTGGGAGCTTGCCTGAATTGTCCTGAAGGCGCATTGCAGCTTATTGAACGTGAGGCAGACGACTTTGATGAAGAGGCTGCCCTGACTGCCAAGGCTGAACGTGAAGGACACGGCAAGCCCATTGGAGGCTGTAGCCCCCACGGCATGCCGCACAAATCAGGCGGCGGTTGCCCCGGCAGCATGGCGCGTGCCCTCAAACCCCTGTCGCCCGGCGCAGTAGCCAGCAACCCGGGTTTAGCCGTTGAGCTGCCTTCATGGCCCATTCAGTTGCGGCTTGTGCCGCCCACGGCTCCCTTCCTTAAAGGAGCCCATGTACTGTTGGCAGCTCATTGTGCTGGCTTTGCCCTGCCCAATCTGCACAAAGACTGGATTGCAGGCCGCATTCCCATTATTGCCTGCCCCAAACTTGAAGACAATGCGGCCTTGCTGGAAAAACTTACGGCCATCATAAAGTCGGGGCAGATAGCAAAACTGACAGTGCTGCGCATGAGCGTGCCGTGCTGTGGCGGTCTTGAAAGGCTGGTTCAGCAAGCCCTGAAAGACGCGCAAAGCGATCTGCAGATGGAATGCCATGTGGTTACGGTTTAGCACCAAGGATCAATATTTCTGCTATCTGTGAAAACAATAGCGGGCACAGCATCTTGACAAAACATATCTAATTGCTATGTTTTAAGCGGTATCCCGACATAGTTTATGTTATACAGGAAACCAGCATTGAACAAAGCGCATAGTTTGCAAGAACTGCTGCCTGCATAACAACTTCAGGGTCAAGGAAGAGGACATGCCTATCAAGATCCCGGCGGATTTGCCCGCCTGCGCAGCTCTCGAAAACGAAAATATCTTCGTGATGACCGAAGACCGTGCAGTAATGCAGGACATCCGCCCTCTCGAAATAGCTATCGTCAACCTTATGCCTACCAAGATCGCAACAGAAACCCAACTGTTGCGGCTCTTGAGCAACTCGCCGCTCCAGGTCAACATTACCCTGCTGCGTACCGAGGCGCACGAGTCCAAAAATACTCCGGCACGGCACCTTGAACGTTTTTATAAAACGTTCAGCGAGATACGGCACGACAGTTTTGACGGCATGATAGTAACGGGCGCGCCTGTGGAGCACCTGCCCTTTGAAGATGTGGATTATTGGCACGAACTGCTTGATATCATGAATTACGCGGCCAACCACGTCTATTCGACCCTATACATTTGCTGGGCTGCCCAGGCGGCCCTGTACCATTTTTACGGGATACCCAAATTCAGCCTTTCACGTAAGCTTTCCGGCATCTATGAGCACGACATTTTACAGTCGGGTTGCCGCCTTTTTCAAGGTTTTGACGACACGTTCACAGCCCCGCACTCGCGAAACACCGAAGTGCGCGCCCAGAGCATTCTTGAAGAATCCCGCCTGCGCATGCTGGCCCAGTCCGCGCAGGCAGGGGTAACTCTTTTGGAAAGCATTGATCATTCGCAAGTTTTCATGACAGGCCATCTGGAGTATGATCGGGGCACGTTGGATGCTGAATATCGCCGCGATGTTGACCGGGGTCTGAACCCGGATGTGCCTGAGCATTACTATCCGAACGATGATGCCTCTGTCATGCCGCATATGAACTGGCGTGCGCACGCACATTTGTTCTATTGTAACTGGCTTAACTATTATGTGTACCAGGAAACTCCATTCAGCCTCACAGCCATTACCAGGAACCGCGAAGGGCGGCCCTTGTAATAACCAAACCGACCGCTTGCCGGAGACGAGGAGCCTATGCGATTTTCAACCAGAACCCGTTATGGATTGCGTTTTCTATTGCGGCTGGCAGCCCAGCCTCAGGGCAGCCTTTTGCAATTGGGGCAAGTGGCTCGCGAAGAAAGCATTTCTTCGGGCTATCTGGAGCAGATTGTCCGGGCTTTGCGCCCGATGGGCATACTGAGGGCAGTGCGCGGTTCAGGCGGAGGCTACGCCCTGGCGAAAGCTCCGGCAGATATCAATATGGAAGAAGTTTTTCAGCACCTTGAGGGCGAAATATCTCCAGTGCGCTGCTTGAGCAAAGGCCGTTCCTGCCTGCGGGAAAAGCATTGTTCAACGCGCGGCTTCTGGAGTGAACTGGACGGACATATCCGCAGCTTTCTGCAACAAAGAACGCTGCAAGAAATCATAGATACAGAGAAGCACTCCGCTTCGGGAGGCAATTATGTGGAACTACACTGAAGCCGTACATGACCATTTTCTCCGTCCGCACAACGTGGGGCCGCTGGAAGGAGCCAACGCCATTGGCGAAGTGGGCAGTCTGGCCTGCGGCGACGCCCTCAAGCTTTACCTCAAGATCAGCGAACAGGGCATTATTGAAGACGCTACCTTTGAAACCTTTGGCTGCGCCAGCGCCATTGCCTCCAGTTCCGTACTTACGGACATGATCAAGGGCATGCACGTTGAAGACGCCCTCAAGATCAGCAACAAGGACATCGCCAACTCCCTCGGCGGGCTGCCCAAGCAGAAGATGCACTGCTCCGTCATGGGGCAGGAAGCTCTGGAAGCTGCAATTCGCCAGTGGAAGGGCGAGCCTCCGGTGCCGCACGCTCATGAAGAAGGCAAGCTTGTCTGTAAGTGTTTCGGCGTAACCGATGCCCAGATCATTCGCGCCATCCGCGAAAACGGGCTCAAGACCGTTGAAGAAGTCACAAACTACACCAAGGCCGGCGGCGCTTGCGGCGAATGCCTGGATGAAATTGGCGAAATTCTGGCGGCTGAACTCAAGCAGACGTCTTTTGTGGAACTGAAGCCCAAGCAGCGCCTGACAAACGTGCAGCGCATGCAACTGGTGCTCAAGACCATTGAAGAAGAAATTCGTCCCCTTCTTGCCGCTGACGGCGGTGACATAGAACTGGTGGATGTGGATGGCCTGCGTGTGGTGGTATCCCTGCGCGGACGCTGCGCGCAATGCCGGTCCAGCGATGTGACCATCCGTGACCTGGTGCAGCGCCTCCTGCGTGAACATGTGGAACCGGACATTGTGGTCGAGGAGGCATAGGGCCATGAAAACTATCTATCTTGACAATAATGCCACCACGGCGGTTGCCCCTGAAGTTCGGGACGCCATAGTGCCCTACCTTTCAGATCTTTACGGCAACCCTTCCAGCATGCACACCTTTGGTGGGCAGGTGGGCGACGCCGTGGAAGCCGCCAGGGAAAATCTGGCGAACCTTCTGGGCGCCAGCCCGGACGAGATACTGTTTACCTCCTGCGGGTCTGAAAGCGACAATGCCGCCATCTGGTCGGCTGTTCAGACGCAGCCGGAAAAACGCCACCTTATTACCACCCGCGTGGAACACCCCGCTGTGCTCAATGTCATACAGCACTGGGAACGACACGGCTATCGCGTTACCTACCTTGGAGTGGACAACAAGGGCAGGCTGGACATGGATGAGTACGCCCAGGCTTTGTCTGAAGACACTGCCCTCGTCTCCATCATGTTTGCCAACAACGAAGTAGGAAACATCTATCCCATTCAGCGCATGTCAGAAATGGCGCACGAAAAGGGCATACTTTTCCACACTGATGCCGTGCAGACCGTAGGCAAGACGCCTATCGACCTCAGCCATCTGCCTGTGGACATGCTGTCCCTTTCCGGCCACAAGCTGCATGCTCCCAAGGGCATCGGTGCTCTTTACATCCGTAAGGGCGTGCGGTTCCGTCCCTTCCTGCGTGGCGGACATCAAGAACGTGGGCGCAGGGCCGGAACAGAAAACGTGCCCTACATCATCGGTATGGGCGTTGCCGCACAGCTGGCTCTCGACCATATGCAGGAAGAACGCGTGCAGGTAGCCTTGCTGCGCGACAAGCTGGAAGCAGGCATTCTTGAGCGCATCCCCGACTCTATGGTCAATGGTGATATTGAAAACCGCCTGCCCAATACCTCCAACATCTCGTTCAAGAATGTTGAAGGCGAAGCTATTCTGCTTATGCTTGACAGGCTGGGCATCTGTGCCAGCTCAGGTTCGGCCTGTACATCGGGCAGCCTTGAACCTTCACACGTTCTGCGAGCTATGGGCGTGCCCTTCAACTATGCTCACGGATCCGTTCGCCTTTCGCTTTCACGGTACACGACCGATGAAGATGTAGATTTTGTGATCGAGCATTTTCCCCAGGTCATTGAAACCCTCAGAGCCATTTCGCCTTTCAAGGACTAGACGCGTCAGCCTGACCAGTTCGTCCGTCTGCATTGATATTGATACCCGCCGTGGCGTTGACCTTTGGCCACGGCGGGGCAATTCTTGAGGCTTTGTACAGCCATGCAGCCGTGTGCCTTGCCTTTGGCGGCGCCCTCCCCCGAATATGCCTACAAAGCCCGTGCCTTCCGGCAAGTTCGCCAATGGCATGTGCAGACATCACCCAAGGATGCCATATGCCTGCTTTTTTTCTTCTTTTGGCCATTGCCCCCGCTATTGGCGCGGCGGGGCTCCTTCTCTATCCGCCCCTTTCTTATGTTGCAGGCATAGCGGGGCTTGCATGCGGCTTTGGCGGACTTTTTCTCCTTTACCGAAGCCTGCTCAAACCTCTTCGAAATATCTGCGACAGCCTCAAACAACCTGGGGCGCTTCATTTGCCCCACGACTCCGATTGTGGGGCCTTGTGTTATCTTGCTGAACTGATGGCTGCCCACGGGGAAGCGCGCGCCAAAGAACTTGCTGCGACCCGCCGTGACATGGAACAATCCCGTCATGATGCCGCTGAATGGCATGAGAAATATAAAATTGCCATGTCTGGCCAGGCCATGACCAAGGACAGCCTGCGCGAGGCCGCACGCAAACTGCACAGATTGGCCGCAGATCAGGCAGAGCAAGAACGAAAGCTTGTGTCAGCACACCCGACATTGGCGCAAACGCCCCTTCGGGACGGACTTACCACACAATGGCTGGACAAGATCGCTGCGGAGCTGGAATACTGCGAGAACTATCTGAACCAGATAAATGCTTTTCTGGGTAAGGAAAGCTCTTCTTTGAGCCACGCGGAATCCGAGCAGGAAGACGAGTATTTTAAGTGGTCAGCCAGCTACTCCACTGGGGTACCCGTTATTGACGGCCAGCATAAGCTGTTGCTTTCCTATATTAACAGGCTGCACAATGGCCTTCGCCAGGGCAAGGACCCTGCCCTTCTTCTCGAAATCCTCGATGCTCTGGCAGGGTACGCCTTCACTCATTTCAATACAGAAGAAATTTTCTTTGCGCACTCCGACTACCCCATGTCCAAAGAACACGTCGAAGTTCACCAACGGTTTAAAGACAAGGTCGTTCTTTTTAGAGAAGCCCTTTTGGAAGGCAAAGCCGACGTTGATCTGGCCCTGCTTGAATTTTTAAAGACGTGGCTGATTGAACACATACAGGGTATGGATGTAAGTTTTGCTCCCTATGTAGCGCAGCGCCACGACATTGCACAGGACTAAAGCCAGAACATATGAACTAGAGCTATTTTAACTTTGAAAAAATTACATACGTTAACGCTGCTCAGGAGCGCAGCAAGCTGCAACGCGGTGTGGATTCCGCCGAAAATTGCATTTTCCGGCAGCATGACAACTTTGAAAAGCGATACATTTCAAAGTTAATTTGCTCTAGACATTTTTTTGCTTTGCCTTCATTGACCGAGCATCAGTAAAAAAGCCCGCCAAATGGCGGGCTTTTTTACTGATGCTGATATGACCAAGCAGACTAAACTGCCAATACTACTTTTTGGACGTTTGAAGATACATTGCAAGAGATTCGCGGTCTTGCCTGCTCAGCAGCCGTTGATTGGAGCTACCACGAAAAAGCAATTCCAGATCGCGAAGCTCTTCCACATAGGGGCCATCAATCAACAAATCTGTAAGCTCCAGCAGGCGCGCGGTCCAGGGGTCCCCTTGGGCGCGCTGCCACAGATCCTCAAATGTGTACCCTGTGTAGGTAATCACAGTCTTGCCCTTGCTTTGCACGCCTTGCGCTACAACACAAAGGGGAGCTGCCTGGGCAAAAGGCTCGCCGCCAGAAAGAGTCACGCCTGCAAGCAGGGGATTTTCTTCAAACTGCTTAAGCGCGTCTTCTGCCGTAAATAGAAAACCGCCATCAAAGCTGTGTGTCTGCGGGTTGTGGCACCCTTTACAATGGTGCGGACACCCCTGAGTAAAAAGCACATATCGCAGCCCCGGCCCGTCTACTATGGATTCCTCCACAATACCGGACAGACGCATGGACTGCGAAGCCGCGTCCTCAGGCATGCTTTACCCGGTCGCGTTCCTCGGCGCGCTTGGCGTTGTTGAAGCGGTCCAGCGTGCCCACAAGGTAACCGGTGATGCGGCGGGTGCGCTCAAAAGTCATGCCCTGTCCCACCAGTTTCTGCGCGGGCTTCACTTCATCAAACAAACGCGACTTCATCAACATAGACTTTCTCCTTGAGCTTAAAAATAAGTATTAGGTTCAGGGCAGGCCGCCGAAGCGGCCGCCGTAACAGCAAATAAACTTAGCTCCACTTGGGAATGTGCGGATACTTTTTGCGCAGTTCGTCAAGAAGTTCGGGGCTGATGCCTTCGCCTTCCTTGCGTCCGCAACGTGGGCAACAACCGTTGATTACGCCCACATAGCCGCACAAAGGATCACGATCAAGCGGGTGGTTGACCGAACCATACCCAACGCCATTGTCGTGCATGAAGCGGATAATGCTTTCAAAAGCCTCCGGATTCTTGCACGTGTCGCCATCCAGTTCCACATAGGTAATGTGGCCGGCGTTGGTCATGGCATGGTAAGGGGCTTCGATCTCAATTTTTCTGAAGGCCTTGATGTGGCAGTACACGGGTACATGGAAGGAGTTTGTGTAGTAATCCTTGTCTGTAACACCGGGAATGTTGCCAAACTTGGCCTTGTCCAGCGTAACAAAGCGACCGCTGAGGCTTTCCGCAGGGGTAGCAATGAGCGAGAAGTTGAGTCCGGTACTTTCCGATTCATCATCGCAGCGCTTGCGCATATGATTGATGATCTCAAGACCGAGCTTCTGAGACTCTTCGCTTTCGCCGTGGTGCTTGCCAAGCAGCGATATGAGCGCTTCAGCCAGGCCGATAAAGCCCATACTGAGCGTGCCGTGCTTCAACACTTCTTCAATGCAGTCGTCCCAACCCAGCTTTTCAGAGTCAAGCCAGATCCCTTCACCCATCAGGAAGGGATAGTTACGCACCTTCTTGGTGCTCTGCACCTTGAGCCGGTGCATGAGCTGACGAAATACCAGGTCGATCCTGTCATCCAGCAGGGCAAAGAACTTTTTTACGTCGCCCTTGGCTTCAAGCCCCAGCCGCGGAAGGTTCACCGAAGTGAAGCTCAGGTTGCCGCGCCCGCAGGTAACCTGCCTGTCCTTGTCGTACACGTTGCCGAGAACGCGCGTGCGGCAGCCCATATAGGCGACTTCGGAGTTGTAGTCGCCCGGCTTGTAGTACTGAAGGTTAAAGGGAGCATCCAGAAAGCTGAAGTTGGGGAACAGCCGCATGGCTGAAACTTCAATGGCCAAGAGGAAGAGGTCGTAGTTGGGGTCTTCTTTATTGTAGTTAACCCCGGACTTCACCTTGAAAATCTGCACGGGGAAAATGGATGTTTCCCCATTGCCAAGACCAGCCTTGGTGGCCTTGAGCAGATTTTTGGTCACCATGCGGCCTTCGGCGGAGGTGTCAGTACCATAGTTGATGGAACTGAAAGGAACCTGAGCCCCGGCGCGTGAGTTCATTGTGTTCAGGTTGTGGATAAAAGCTTCCATAGCCTGATAAGAGCGGCGCTCGGTGTACTTCAGGGCTTCTTCGGCGGCATAGGCATGGGCTTCTACTGCCATGCTCTTCTGCTCCGCAGGCATGACCTCGTTCAATTTACGGCCAAATTCTTCCATATTGCCAAGGCGCGGGCACAGGTCGACACTTGCCAGCAACTTTTCAGTAAAGGCAGCAGCTTCCGTAGCTTCGAGATGCATGGCAATGCGCACAAAGGCCGTAAAAGCCCTTTCGTATTCCTTACGGTACGTCTTGATAACGCCTTCGGCCATAGCGAAATCAAAGTGCGGCACACTCTGCCCACCGTGCATTTCATTCTGGTTGGCCTGAATGGCTATGCAGGCAAGAGCCGAATAGCTTTCAATGGCGTTGGGTTCACGCAGATAGCCGTGCCCGGTGGAAAATCCGTTTTTGAACAATGGGATAAGATCTATCTGGCAGCACGTTTCCGTGAGCATATAGAAATCTTTGTCATGAATGTGGATATCGCCATTGATATGTGCTGACGAAGCATCCTTGGGCAAAATATAGTTGTCGATAAAGTACTTGGAGCCTTCGGAGCCATACTTGAGCATGGTGCCCATGGCCGTATCACCGTCAATATTGGCATTTTCACGCTTGATATCTTCGTGAATGGCCGGGGAATACGTAAGCTTTTTATAAATATCCATGAGATACGATTCCGCATTGCGGATCTTCGTATGCTCGGCGCGGTACAGAATATAAGCTTTGGCAGTCTTGGCGTAGTCGTACTGAATCAGTGTTTCTTCAACCAAGTCCTGAATTTCTTCAACGTGCTTCAGCTCGCGTGCGTCCAGTTTTTTGCAGACTTTTTCCGTTACAAATAAAAGATCGGTAGGGGACATATCCTCACCACCAACGGCCTGATTGGCCTTGGTAATGGCGTTGAGGATCTTGACAGAATCAAAAGGCACTGCCGTGCCATCGCGCTTGGTAATGCTGGCGGGCATGGAGAAAAACTCCCAAACGTAACAACTGTGAACAAAGGTTCGTTCGGAACCCGAACGAACAAAACACCGATGACCTATATGGGGCGATGGTTGTAACCCAAAGACATGCCTGTAGTCGGGAGCAGGTAGCTCCCCGGCAATGGACTGGTCGGCAAAGGCCCCGTACCGACAACCCATACTGAGTCTGCTCAGGAATATACCTGGCAGCCGTTGATTATGTTTGAAAGCAGGTCTTCCGGCTTGTCGACCATCTTTTGGCCTTCCCAGGCTGTCAGCCCAGTGGCACATGTAAAAAGGTGGCATTTATCCGACTTACGGCGGCGGGTCCGCTCCCGTTTTTCACGGGATTCTCTATTAAGCCCCAAAAGGGCGCTTTCAATGTCTAGAAAATCTCAAAAGAACTGCACCGTGTCAATCGGGGTAGGCAAAAAAGGCTTCCTAGCTTCGTAGGAACAGTTCAGTTTATATTGAGAAAATTTATTATAAAGCCTTTCTTAGGCCGAAAAAAGACCGCAAAAAAGCGATGGACACGAGCCGTACTCTGCCCAAGATGCATCTGCCGGAACCGCCATTGAAAGTTCCGCAGCCTGTTATGGTTGGCTGGTGACTCCCTAGGTGCAGAGTGCAATCTAGCGTACTGGGCAGAGGATTTCAAGGTTGATCAAGCCCTTGGGAAATGCGGATTTGCGGATGTGAGCGCCGGAAAACCGCACTAACTGCCACTTTTCCGAGGTGCATTTTTTTCAATAAATATTCCTGACAAGCAAGATAAACCGCTTCTCCAGTGCCTAAACAGCAGCTAGCAGGCTTAGTTTATTAACAAAAAATATGTGCTCTTTTGCCTGCCCAATGCTGTCGTTCTCCGCCATGCCGTGCACAGGGAGGGGCAATCAGCTCCACCGCATTGTGAGGGGATCGGTTGAGCGCGCCTGGCCGCTAACCCCATTCCTCCACCCAGCACGCAAAGATCCCCCGGCGCTTGCCGGGGGATCTCCCGTTCAAAATGTACTAATGTACTGCTGAATATACTACGGCAGCAGTATCAAGTCATAGGCATTGGCCTCGCCCAGATACTTCTTGGCGACTTCCAGAACCTGAGCCGGGGTCAGTTTCGCAGCCTTTTCGATGAGCTGGCGCTCAAAGTCGAAGGGGCGTCCCAGCAAGGCGTCGCTGGCGGCGTCTGCGGCGCGTGATCCAAGGCTCTGCCTGTCACGGTAGTATGCGCCAAGCAGGCGGTTGGCCCCGGCTTCCAGAAGAGGCACGGGCAAAGGCTTTGTCATGATGTCACCAATAATTTTGGCAAAACCCTTCTGGGCCTGCTCGACCTTATCCGGCGTGGTGCCAATATAGAAGGCCATCATGCCAGCCTCGGGCATACTGCGGTAAAAGGCCGTTACAGTATAGCCAAGCCCTTCCACATCACGCATCTGGCTGAATAGCAGACCGCTCTGCCCTGAAAGCACAGACTGAAGCAGCATGAGGGCCGGAGCATCCGCATGGGTGGCGGGCACAGCTTTGAAGACCTGAAGCACATGGGCCTGGTTTCTGCCGGGCAAGTGAAGGTCGAGCTTTTTGTCTTGCCCCCAGGTGGGAGCGCCGGGCGCGGGAATATCTGTTTTGGGTGCGGGCAGGGAGCGGGCAAAGGCCACCACAGCTTCACGGTCAAAATCACCAGCCACGGAAAGCACCCACGGCTGCCCCATCTGTTCCTGCCAGAACGCACGAACGTCCTTATTGGTAAGGCGGTCCAGCGTTTCCACGCTGCCTAGCCCGTCGTACCCGTAGGGTTGCCCGCCGGGGAAAAGAAGCCCGTTAAGGCGTGAGAAAAGGAAAGACGTAGGCCTGTCCGCACGCTGCCGGATAGCGGCCTTCATGCTGTCTGCCTCACGGCGTATTTCCTTTTCTTCAAAGCGCGGACTGCGCAACACTTCAGTCAGCATTGAAAAATAATCGGCGTTGAAACGAGCCGGGCCAGTGATGGACAGGGCAAAGCTTTGCAGCCCGGCGCTGGCGTCAATGGCCGCCGCCCTGTCTGCAAAAAAGCGCTCCATTGCCTGAGCATCCAGTTTGCCGCTGCCTGTGGTGAGGGCACGGGCTGTCAGACCGGCAAGCCCCTGTTGAGCAGGTTTGAGCATGGCATTGCCGCCGGGCAGCATCATATCTATAGCCACATACGGAATAGTGGCGTCTGGCAAAAGAATGAGGGTACGCCCAGCGCCCAGTTGCAGAACTTCGCGCTCACCCGCTTTCATGGCGCGGGCCTTCTGCGCATGGTCGCCATCCAAGCCGGGCCAGTTCTGTTGCAGTATGGCTTCCAGATCAGGCAACTTGGCCCCTTCGGGAGCCAGAACGCGCACGCGCGCCTGACGGGGGTTAATCCATTGTTCCAGAGCCTGCGCCAATTGCGCAGTGTCCACATTACGCTGGGCAAAACGCAGGTTCATTTCAGCCTGCTCGCCGCCCAGCTCAAACTGCACAGTGCCAAGCCAGGAGGCCAGCCCGTTGAGCGTTTCGCCAGCGCGGTCCATATTGTCTTCAAGGTTGAACCGGGCACGAGCGATGGCTTCGGGTTTGAACTGCCCTGCCTTGAGCGCGGCCATATCCTTGGTCAGTTCACGCCAGAAGGGCTCCACCTTGTCCACATCAAGCTGCGCGCTCAGATAGACAAGCCCGGCACGCGCCAGACTCATGTTGCCCATGCTGATGTTGTCCACCATCTGCTTTTCGTACTTGAACTTGCGATAGAGGTCTGAGGTGCCGTCGCCGCCCAAAAGATAGCAAAGGATATCAAGGTCAACAGACCGCAAATCGCGCAGCCCCGGCACGGGAAAAGCCATGCCCATGTAAACCTTGTTCCAGGGGCCGTGTATGACTTCAACGCGGGGGCCGCCCGAGGCATCAGCCAAACTTATGGGCTGGGCTTCAGCCAGGTCGCCGCTGTTGGTCAATCCGCCAAAAAGCTTTTGGCTGTAGGCCAGAACCGCCTGTGGTTCAACATCGCCCGCTACGAGAAGCAGCATATTTTGCGGCTGGTACCAATGACGCACATAGGCGCGCAGGTCTTCTGCCGTAACAGCGCGTATGGTGTCTTTGAAGCCGATGATGGGCCGCCCGTAAACTGTATTCTGCAGGGCAGACGTTTGCAGGCTTTCAAACAGCCTGCTCATGGGAGAATCCTGATCGCCTTCCAGTTCGGAGATGACCACGTCCTTTTCCGATTCCAGTTCCTTGGGATCAAGCGAAGGCTGGAAGGCCATTTCCTTTACCACATCCATGCCTGTGCGCCAGTGCGCGGCGGGCATATCAGTCATGTACCAGGTTTTGTCAAAACTGGTGGCCGCGTTGAGGTAGCCGCCAAGGGCTTCCACATCACGGGCAACCTGGCCCTTGGGTCTGTGCTCCGTGCCTTTGAAAACCATATGCTCCAGCAGGTGACTTATGCCCGCCTGCTCCGGTTTTTCATTGGCTGAACCAGTACGGACGTAAAGGCGCGTGGCTACAAGGGGAAAACGTGCATCCTTGATAATATAGACTGTAAGCCCATTGGGCAGCCGTGTAATAGTCCGGTCATCATTCTGAACCTTTTCGCTGGCCGCCAAAACTGTCGACGACAGAGCCAGTATCAGGGTCAGAACTACAAAAGAAAAGAAACGCCGCATGAATCCTCCTGCGCTGCGGCCTTGGCCGCTGTTGATGTCGGGCTTTTCACATTTTTACGGTTCGCTGTGAACCGCAAAAGGAAAAGCCTTGCAGGGATGTAAAAAAAGCGGGACCTTTCAGCCCCGCTTATAATGATAGTTCTCAATGCGCTGCGAAGCAAGCTCACCAGCATCAACTTCACAACTTGACGCCCTGCCCTGCTCCCGCGTTTTCCGCAACCAGGACGCGACGATCTAGCCGCCCAGGTACGCGTCCTTGACTTTGGGATCTTCCAGCAACTGCTTGCCCGGGCCTTCCAGAACCACGCGTCCCACTTCCAGAATATAGGCATAGTGCGCAACGGAAAGAGCCGCATAGGCGTTTTGCTCAACCAGAAGCACGGTTTTGCCGTCAGCATTGATGCGCCGGATGATTTCAAAAATCTCACGCACCAGCAGCGGAGCCAAGCCCAGCGACGGCTCATCAAGCATGAGCAGGTCAGGACGGCTCATAAGCGCCCGGCCAACGGCCAGCATCTGCTGTTCGCCACCGGAAAGGGTGCCGCCCTTCTGCCAGCTACGCTCTTTGAGGCGCGGAAAAAGCGAATAAACCCACTCTATGTCATCGGCGATTTCTTTGCGGTCACTGCGGGAATACGCGCCAAGCATCAGGTTTTCTTCCACCGTCAGATGGGGCAGAATGCGCCGCCCTTCGGGCGAAAGCGAAATGCCCCGCCGCACCATATCCTCGGGTTTGAGCCCCATAAGCGATGACGGGCTTTCGCCTTCGTGTCTGGTCAGCAGAATTTCGCCGGTAACGTTTTTGTTCAGGCCTGCAATGGAACGGATGATACTGCTCTTGCCCGCACCGTTGGCTCCAATGAGCGTCACGATACTGCCGCGCGGTATCTTGAGGCTCACACCCTGTACGGCCTGAATGCCGCCGTAGCGCACATGAAGGTCACGAATTTCAAGCATGCTGCACCATATCCATTATTTCTCCAGCCATCATGGCAACATTATGGCCGCACATCAAAACATGCCGCCCGAACCCATGTCCTCGCCGAGATAGGCGCGGATGACCACGGGATTGTTTCGGATATCTTCCGGATTGCCTTCCGCAATAAGGGCGCCGTATTCCATAACCCATATATACTGGCATACACCCATAACGACCTTCATATCGTGCTCGATGAGCAGAATGGTCAGGTCGAATTCTTCACGGATATGGCCGATGAAGTGCATGAGCTCAATGCTTTCCTGCGGGTTCATGCCCGCAGCGGGCTCGTCCAGCAAGAGCAGGCGTGGTTCGGTGGCCAGAGCGCGGGCGATTTCAAGGCGGCGTTGCGCCCCATAGGGCAGGCTGCTGGCCAGATCATCAAGGTGATCGCCAAGATTTACCCTTTCGGCCAACAGGCGGCTTTTTTCCTTGATGGCGGCTTCTTCGCGGTAGAAGGCGGGCAATCCCAAGGGAGCCATCCACCAGGGGCAGTGCCGCCGCACATGACAGCCTACCATGATATTTTCAAGCACGGTCATGTGCTGCGAAAGGCGGATATTCTGAAAGGTACGGGCCATGCCGCGCCGGCAGATGTCATAGGGTTTCAGCCCTTTGATGTTCTGTCCGTCAAGCGTGATCTCACCTTCCTGAGGCGTGTAGAACCCGCTTAACACGTTGAAGGCAGTTGTCTTGCCCGCACCGTTGGGGCCGATGACTCCCGCAATGCTTCCCTTGGGCAACGCCAGGGAAAGCTCGCTCACGGCAGTTACACCGCCAAACCGCATGGTTACGTCCTTGGCAACCAGCAGCGCGCCTTCATAATGCGGGGGACGGGGCAGAATGAATTCGCTCATGCCTTGTGCCTCCTCAAAAACGCGCCTATTCGCTTCCAGGTCAATTCTCTTGTGCCCATAATACCTTCGCGCCGGAACAGAATGATGGACAGCAGCACAAGCGAAAAGACCACCATGCGCATGCCGGGAATACCGGGAATTTCAAACAGCCCAAAAATGTCCATTGGTTCCTCGATGGCGCGCAGCCATTCCAGCAGAACGGTAATGACAGTAGCGCCAAGAAGGCTGCCCGTCAGTGACCCCAAACCGCCAGCGACCACAAACATAAGCACGTTGAAGGTCAGCAGGAAGTTGAACATTTTCGGGTCAATGGTGGAAAGGTGGCTGCCCAGCAAGGCTCCGCCCACCCCGGCAAAAAATGCGCCGATGCAGAACGAAAGCACCTTGTTCCAGAACACATTGATGCCCATAACGCTGGCCGCGATTTCGTTGTCGCGTATACAGCGCAGCACGTTGCCGTAATTGCTGAATACCAGCCGGGCGAGCACAATGAGGGTAAAGAGCATCCAGCCATAACAAATCAGCAGCGTGGCGTGACCAGGTATGCCCTTGATGCCCAGAGAGCCGTTGGTTATTGGCGTGGCATTGACGATGAGCACCCGGATGATCTCGGCAAAACCAAGAGTCGCAATGCCCAGATAGTCATCACCAAGGCGCAGTACCGGCACGGCAATGAAAAAGGCAAATATGGTGGCGACTACCCCGCCAGCCAAAACCGACGCCCAGAAGGGGGTGAACAGTTCAGAGAAAGGCCAGATCATCGGCTCAAGAATCCACATCATTTCCTTCTGTTCCGGCGGCAAAATGCATAAAGCCGAAACATAGGCACCCACGGCGATAAAGCCAGCGTGCCCAAGGGAAAATAACCCCGTGAATCCGTAAATGAGGTTGAGCGAAAGGGCCAGGATAGCGTTGATGAAGATCAGCTTGGCGATGTAAATCTCGTAGTCGCCAAGAAAGAACTCAGCCTGCCAGACCGCGCAGCCCAGCAAGGCCATGACCAGTATGCTCAAAATCGTGCTGCTGTTCAGGCGCATCAGATCTTCTCCTCCGTGCGTTCGCCAAGCAGGCCCGTGGGCTTGTAAAAGAGCACAAGCACAAGCAGCACAAAGGCAAATGCGTCACGGTAGCCCGAAAGTTCGGGCATGAAGGCCACGGTCATGATTTCCACAAAGCCCAGAGCCACACCGCCGATAACAGCGCCCTGAATGGAGCCAATGCCGCCGAACACAGCGGCAATAAAGGCTTTAAGCCCCGGCATGATGCCCATATAGGGATGCACCTGAGGATAACGCAAGGCCCACATGATGCCAGATGCGGCGGCCAGAGCCGAGCCTATGCAGAACGTCAGGGCAATGATGTTGTCCACCCTTACCCCAAGAAGGCGCGTAGTCTCAATATCCTTGGAAATGGCGCGCATGGCCAGCCCCGGCTTGGTGCGGTAAACCACAAACAGCAGAATGCCCACAAGAACAACGGTCATACAGGGCACAAGAGCCGTGAGCGGCAGAATGCGCAGGCCGCCGATATGCCACTCTGAAACCAGCCAGTCGGGCTGCAGCACGGGGCGCGGTTGACCGGTAAAAATCACTACTGCCAGACTTTCAATAAAAAAGGAGACAGCAATAGCGCTTATGAGCGCCGAAATTCGCGGGGCGTCGCGCAAGGGGCGGTAGGCTACCCTTTCAATGGCAACACCCAACAAGCTTGCACCCGCAACGGAAACCACGGCGGCCACACCCCAGGGCCAGCCGAAAGCAAAGGTGCCGAAAAAAACAAAGTAGGCGCCAATCATCAAGATGTCGCCGTGGGCGAAGTTAATAAGGCGCAAAATGCCGTACACCATCGTATAGCCGATGGCTATCAACGCGTAGAGCGACCCCAGGGTAAGGGCGTTAAAACAATGCTGCAAAAACATGTCAAGGCTCATGTGGCCACCTCAAGCTGCCGTTCAGGATAGCGACGGAATAAAGGGCACAGGTGCCCTTTCCGCCTGAACAGCGGCAAAAAAGAGAAAAAGCGCCCCGCGGCGCATGCACCGCGGGGCCGGGAAAAAACAACGAGCTTATTTAGGCGTTACTTCGCCCACGTATTCGCGCTTGCCATCTTTGTATTCAATGATGCCCACGGGCATTTCAGCGTCGTGGGAGGCATTGATGGAAAGCAGGCCAAGAGCCGTGGGCAGATCCTTGGTTTCGGCCAGAGCCTTGGCAATGGCCTGGGGCTCGGCGGAATTGGCACGCTTGATGGCGTCAAGAATAAGGAAGTAGGTATTGTAGCCAAGAGCGCCGTTAACGTTGGTTTCCTTGTCAGGATAGGCGGCCTTCCAGGCTTCGGTGAAGCGCTTGGCGGCTTCGCTCATGTTGGGCATGGCGGGGTCATAGGGGAAGGTGGTGTGCAGGAAGCCTTCAGCAGCCTTGCCGCCGAGCTTGAGGGTGTCGGGGTTATCCATAGCGTCCGCACCCATAAGGCGGAACTTCGCACCCAGTTCGCGGGCCTGCTTCATGATGATGGCGCCTTCAGCAAAGTAGGCGGGCATGAAAACGATGTCAGGATCCTTGGAGATCAGCTCGGTAAGCTGGGCAGTAAAGTCCTGGTCGCCGGAGCTGTACTTGAGCGTGGCGACAACATCGCCGCCCTGCTTTTTGAAAGACTTGGTGAAGAAGCTGGACAGGCCCACGGCATAGTCATTGGTCATATCCATCAGCACGGCGGCTTTTTTGAAGCCCAGGTTTTCACGTGCATAGGTGGCCGCAGCGGCGCCCTGATAGGGGTCAATAAAGCAGGCGCGGAAGTAGTACTTCTTGCCCTGGGTCACGAGGGGGTTGGTGCAGGAGGTGCCCACGCCGGGAACCTTGGCTTTTTCGGCGATTTCCGCACCAGCCATAGCCAAGGAGGAACCGTAGGTGCCGATAAGAGCCACAACCTTGTCGCGCTCCACAAGGCGCTTCACGGCGTTGGCGGCTTCGACTTTGTCAGACTTGTTGTCCACCACAACCAGGTCCACGGGGCGGCCCAAAACGGTGGGCATTTCCTTGTGGGCCAGACGCACGCCTTCAAGTTCAAGCTGGCCGCCAAAGGCATTTTGTCCGGTCAGGGGAAGGTATACGCCGATTTTGATAGGAGCGGCATCAGCGGCAGGCGCTTGGCCGGCAAAACCAAGGGTGAGCGCCAGTCCGGCCAGCGCTGCAAAAAGTTTTCCCAGTTTCATCCTTTCCCTCCAGGTTTTTTGTGTTGGCAGGGCTGCGCCAAAGGGCGGGCCACTAGGCCAGCACTATAAACAACTTGTGCATGGCCTGCAATTCAGAAAAGCCCATGACCGTATAAAAATCAGGCAAAAAGGCTGGCATAGCGCGCAAAAAGCCGCTTGCCAGGGCGTGAAAAACGGTCCCACTCACCCGTGAGGGCCAAACCGGGAACAATCGCCCGCACCACGGGCAGGTCAAAATCCTTGCGGCTGATGTCCACATAAAGCGGGCCTCTGCCGTGGTCGCACAGCACAGCTTCCAAAAGGCGGCAATTGTCAGCGGGCGAAGGGAGGCTGTAGTCTGGCAAATCTTCAAGAAACCGCACCGGCAGTCCTGCCAGGCCGGGACCGGAAGGCTGGGGACGCGTCGTTTGCGCCGTGGAGTACGGCCACGGAGTTTCAGTAAGAGCAGCCAGAGCAGCGCGCGAACCATTCAGGTTTGCGCCAGTGGCACGGGCGACGCTGCCGTCGCGCCCCATAACGAAGCACTGATACACGGGCAGCCCGAATTCCGTAGTAATATCCTGAAACTGCACGTTGATGCCGCAAGCCGCATAATCGTCCAGCAAGGATTGCATGCGGGCGTCGCGGCTTTTCAGAATAAAACAGCGTGAACGGCTGAAAGGCGTGGTGGCCTCGGCATCCCGCTCAAAAATTTCGGTCAAGGCCGCCTGCTTGGCTTCATCCAAGGTGTTGCCCGAGGCAAGCCCCGTTGAGCCGCCAGCCAGAAACAGGGCAGGCTCATCAAGATTGCAGAACAAAAAGACCGCCTGAGCCGGAACCAGCACTTCATTTCCATCCGTGTTCACGGCGCTGATCCAATGCAGGGAGGCATCCAAATACGGAGCCTCAATGGGCAGAACATTGGGATCAAGGACCGCCCTGCCCTGCAGCTGCAATTCGGAAAGCCGCGCCTTGAGGAGGGGCATGGGATGTTTGCGGTGCAGCACCTGCCCGGCGTCCCCCGTACCGCCGTCTTCAATTGGGCCAACACTTACATAGGTACTGGCTCTCTCAACAATTTCCATTGCGTAGGAAGCACGGGCGGCTGCCAGCGACATTCCCCGCCCGTAGGCAGTGGCCTTGCCGTGCAGGTGATGCTTGACCGCACCGCTATGCACCTCAATATCCACCTGCCAGGACCGCAACAGGGCAATGGGCGAAAGTGAGGCTTCGTGCCGCATTTCAGGCCCGTCGACTGTAGCTGATTCCATAAGCGCATCCAGCGCGCGCAGAAATGTCTCCTGCGCTGGCGGGCGTTCCCAGGCCGCTGCGGGATTGGCAGACAAGCGCGCATGCTGCCGGGACAAACTACCCGCATTGGCTGCCATATCTTGGGCAGCCGCTGCAATTTCTTCCTGCGAAAACAGTGGCAAAATTCCGGCCTCATCGGGGCGCGGCAGCGCGTGGTGGTCGCAGATATTGCTGCGGAACAGCTCACTCCAGGCAGCGCTTGCGTCTGCATCAGGCTGACTGACCGCACGCAGATACAAGGCTGGGCTGGAAGAGGCCAAACGAACAGCGGCATCTGCGGGAAAGCCCGCGCAGGCATCGGCATGTTGCGGCAGCAACGTAGCGCATTCAAGCAACAAGGCCGCCAGTACGGGCCTGCTAAAGACATTCTGGGCAGCATCGTAGCACGAGGCCGCCAGACGCGCCAGTTCTTCGGTTTTTTCAGCACTCAGCAGACGCAAAATATGCTGATGCAGAAAATCGTCCATCGGCGCGGCTTCAAGGCGTTCCAATGCTGCGTCAAAGCCAAGATCAACGGGCGGCACGCATGAAAAATATCCAGTGGTGGCCTGCGTTTGCTCATGCGTATAGGCATACTCAAGCACAGGCAACTGGCCGGAAGAAAGGGGAATATCCCTGGTCATGTCAACTCTCTCTGACTGTTTGAGGCGAGGTATATTCCACACAACATACACTTTTACTGGGAAAATACCAGCGCAAAAGCACTATACGCATGACAGTACAAAAAAGGCGGGCCGCAAGCGGCCCGCCAAATAAAACGAAAGCCCTGACAGGCAGGGCTTTCGAAAGGCGTATTAACGCTTGGAGTACTGGTACCGGGCGCGGGCAGCGCGCAGGCCGTACTTTTTACGTTCTTTCTTACGGGCGTCGCGGGTGAGGAAGCCAGCCTTCTTGAGCATGGGGCGCAGGGCCGGATCAACCATCAGCAGGGCACGGGAAATACCGTGGCGCACAGCTTCAGCCTGACCAGTCACACCGCCACCAGCTACATTGATGCGCACATCAAGCTTGTCGGCAAGCTTGGAAAGCACCAAAGGCTGACGGATGATCATCTGCAGGGTCTTACGGGGAAAGTAATCCTCGAAAGAACGCCCGTTGACCGTGATGCCGCCGGAGCCGGCATAGATGCGGGTACGCGCCGTGGCGGTCTTGCGACGGCCGGTGCCGTATTCAAATTTCTCGCTCATGGCATTCTACTCCTTAATGCGGCAGCGTCAGCGGCTGGGGATTCTGGGCCGTGTGCGGATGCTCGGACCCGGCGTAAATCTTAAGTTTCTTCAGCATGGCGCGGCCCAGGCGATTCTTGGGCAGCATGCCCTTCACGGCGGCCATCAGGACGCGGGAGGGCTTGTCAGCGAGCACATCGCCGAGGATGGTGGTCTTAAGACCGCCAACCCAGCCAGAGTGCCGGTAGTATTTTTTGTCGGCCAGCTTGTTGCCGGTGACCTTGATCTTTTCGCAGTTAACTACCACGATAAAGTCCCCGTTATCCATATGCGGGGCGAACTCCGGCTTATGCTTGCCGCGCAGGCGGTGGGCGATCTGGCTAGCCAGACGGCCGAGCACCTGATCCTGAGCGTCAACCACGAACCATTCGCGATTGATGTCTTTGGGGGTGGGGCTGAACGTCTTCATCGGAATGACTCCTCACATCTGCAAATATCAGCAGCCGTTGGCTGCAAAAAAGTTCATTGCGCGATAGCCGTCGAACGGGGGTGACGATATTTATCGCAGTAAAGATGGCTTCAATACGGCAAACGCCAGACACTGTCAAGAGCCGTTGCACTATTATGCACCCAAAGGCCGTAAAATCGGGCCGTGGCATGAAGCCCTTGAGCTTTACCCCATCTACCCCTATACTGCCAACTGTTTTTCCGACCCACACCCGGAGAAAATATGGCGGACATTCGCAAGAGCCTGCTTCAACTGATTTTTTCAGGCGCATACCTTTTACGCTGGAACGACAAGCTGCGCCCGGTGGAACTGCTTGAAACAGACAAGCAGGCACACAAGATGTTGCTGGCCTGTGTGTTGTGGCATGAAAACTCACGCCACATGTCTGAAGAAGAGCGCGTAAACCTTGCCTCTGAAATCATAGAAGGTGGCCTGTTTGACTACTTTTACCGGCTCATCATCACCGATATCAAACCGCCCATCTTTTACCGCATCAAAGAAAATCCCGAGCAGCACCGCCAATTGACAGAGCATGTGCTTGACAGCCTGCAACCGGCCCTGTCGCCTCTGGGTTCATTTTGGCAGCGCATGTGCCACTGGCACCACAACGCTGACGAAGACAGCCTTTCCCGGCGCATACTCACCGCAGCCCATCTTTACGCCTCACAGTGGGAATTCAATCTCATCAAGCCGCTCAACAGCCCTTTTGACGATGAAATGGATGACATCGGCCAATCGTTTGTAGATCGGCTGGACAGTTTTCGCGATCTGAAGGGTCTGGAACAAATGCGCCAACCGGGCACTGCCCTTCTCAGGCTGGCCAACCTCTGCGGGCAGTTGCGCTTTCAGATTCGCTGGACCCAGGCCCCACGCATTCCCGCCACTTCGGTTCTTGGGCACATGTTCATTGTGGCCAGCTTTGCCTATTTTTTCAGTTTGTCTGTAAATGCGTGCCGCGCACGGGCCAACAACAACTTCTTTTGCGGGCTTTTTCATGATTTGCCGGAAGTGCTTACCCGCGACATCATTTCGCCAGTGAAGCGCTCCATAGCAGATTTACCCAAAATCATTAAAGAATACGAAGAAAAAGAGCTGGAGCGCCGCATTTTTGCTCCCTTGCGCCAGCAGGGTTTTACTTCGCTGGTGGAACGCATATCTTACTATCTGGGCCTTAATGTGCAGTCTGAATTTCAGGAATGCGTTTGCCGCAACGGGAAAATAGAAAAAGTGCCTGACTTCGACGTTCTCCAGCGCGAATGCAACTATGACGACCTTGATCCCAAGGACGGACGCCTCATCAAGGATTGCGACAATCTCGCAGCCTTTCTTGAAGCCCATAGCTCCATCCGCAACGGCGTTTCTTCACCGCACCTTCTTGAGGCCCGCGTTCGTCTGCTGACCTTTTTGCGCCAAAGCCCCCTCACCTGCCTCAAACTGGACGCCCTTCTGGCGGATTTTGACTAGCCCATGCCGATTATCACAAGCTTTTTCGCTGCCCGTCAGTACCAGATGTCAAACGTTGCGCCTTCAAGGCGGCTTGCCCTGCGTACCCTGTTTCTCGCGCTGGCTCTCTGGTTTATGCCCTGCCAGGATGCTTTTGCTCTCACCGTCTCCAAAAATCTTTCATTTTATGCGAGAGATATGGAGTACTATTATAAGGAAAAAAGGGCTGAAACCCTGCCGGGTATTCTTCGCACTTTTGACGCGCAGAACGTTCTTTATGATCGGCAAAAGCAGCTCACACTGGCCGCATTTCTTGCTGAAACGCTCAAGTCAGAATCCACAGCCCGCCAGACCCTGCTGGCGCAGGTTCCCACGCTGAGCAGAGATGGCAAGCGCACCCTGGCCTGGGCTGTGCATCTGGCGCAGCTCACGGACGAGGCCGCGCTTATGAACCAGTTGCTGGACCAGCGCGATGCCGTGCTTTTACAGCAAATACGCCTGAACCCCACGCCCCTGTTGCAATGGGATATCACCAGCGAGAAAACTGTCCTTCAAATGTACTGGGCCGCATATACAGCTTCAGGCAATGTTGCCTACCTGGACGCCATCATTGACGCGGCCCTGCGCTATGCGGATCTCAATTCCAGCGGCCGTCAAAATGACCCGGCCTTTCCTGTAAGCCAAACCGCCGCCGCGTCATTATATGAAATGAGCCCCCGCCATGAGGCTGTGCAAAGCCGTGTGGAGCAAAGGCTCAAAGGCCTTACCGGCCCACAGGCAGAGACTTTGCGCACCGTATTGCGCAAGTAGCCGCAATAGCGGATATTTTTTTAATGGGTTCTGCTCCGGGCAAAACCCTGCCGCAAGAACGCCCCCCCACTCCACAGCAGACTGATACAACTGCTGAAACAAGAAGCACTGCCATTGCGCCAGTATGCCCTGCTGGCAACCCGCCTGTAACGCAGCGTAACGTATCCCCACAATTGCTCTGTCATGCCCACATAGCCCTGCCTGTTTCAGTGGAGCGGATTTGCCGCCACCACTACAGCAAGGGGATTGCCACAAGCAATACTGCCATCAGCATAAGGCAGGCCCCTGCCAGAATTTCGATAAGGCCCAATCGCTTACGCAAGATATTTTGCACGGCAGGATGGGCAATGGCAGCGGCAAGCCCTGCATCCCAGGCAAACACAAGCCCCGCCATCCACGCGCCTGCAAAAAGCTGCTGCTTCAAACTGGCGGCAGACCCCATAATGGTTGTCATGAGGGTGAGGTAGAAAATGGCATTTTTAGGATTAAGCAAGGCCGATGCCAGCCCTGTGAGCAATTGCCTGCCAGCGGCAAGGGGAGCGGCCACAGTGAGGCGCAAATCTGCTGGCTGCCGCCCTGACCGGACAAGAGCCCAGCCTATCCACAAAAGATAGCCCGCCCCCGCCAGCTCCACGCAGCGGTAAAGCCACGGCCACTGCCGCACAAACGACCAGCCCGAAATGGCCAGAGCAATATAGAGGGCATTGCCCAAAGCGATGCCAAGGCAGATGAACGCTGTTCCCCGCAAGCCACGCCGCACTGCGTGCCCCACCACCAGAAAAAAATCCGGCCCGGGACTGAGCAAGGCCATAAAGTGCGCCAATGCCAAAGCAGGAAAGGTAGGAGCAATAAATTCCGCAAGAATCTGTGTCATGAGCTTTTGCCTCCAACACAGACCCTACTCTTCCGGCAGACTATTTCTTGTACGAATGTGACCCGCCTCTGCGGTAGCAGCCGGGTGTAACGGAATAAAACTTCACGAACATGCGGTGCAAATGGCTTTGGTCTGCATAGCCCACAGCAACGGCGGCATCAGCAATGCTTTTGCCCTGGCGCAGCAGGCGGCGGGCTTTTTCCAGCCGCAAGCAATGCAAATAGCTCCCTGGGGGAAGCCCTGCACCGCGCCTGAAAGCGCGGGAATAACTTTCGCGGCACAGGCCGGATTTTTTCGCCAGTTGGGCTACCGCATGACGCTCAGTGTCCAAGCTGTCCTCTTCTTCCTCAGGCAGAAATTGCGCCGTAATTGAAGAATGTTTTGTGGCGGCCTTGAAGCAGTGATACTCGCTCTGCAACTTGACCAGAAATGCCTGCAACGCCTGTTCGCTGCTCTCCTGACCGTCGACCACTGCTTGCACGATATTGAGGGCGCAGGCAAACAGCGCACGGTCACATATCAGCGGCAGCGCCACTTCATAGTCTTCTGGCAAAGCTAACACCGGGCAGACGTTCTGCACAAACCAGCGGGAATCCACATGGGCCATGTGATAGCTTCGGCATTGCGTTCCCACGGGGTTACAGCTGTGGGGTACGCCTGGCCCGATGAGCACAAGATCGCCCTCTTTTGCCTCATGCGTCTGGCTATGGAGCTGGCCGTGAAGCTTAAAGCGCGTGCGCCCTTCAAGGATCATCCCCAGCGACAGGCTGGAATGGAAGTGCTCCGCATATGGCTGCACACTGCCCAAGGTAGTGCGCACCTCCACAAAAGGGAGGGACTGCGGGGCTGCAAAGGTCTGCACGGCAATTGGCGTATGGTGCCGCATGGCTCTACCGGAGTAAGAGGTGGATGGGGGCTGTTCTTAGAAATATGGGGGTTGTTCTTAGAAATTATGGCAAAAGTTATGGCAGAAACAGCACGCCTGCAACCAGGGTATTTTTACCTTTGAAAGCGTTATTTTGCTCTAGTGCTGCATGAACGTGTAGCGCACCGGAATCCAACATGGATTCTGCCGAAGTTTGCATTTTCGACAGGATGGCAACGTTGAAAGGTGAAGCATTCCAACGTTACTTTGTTCTAGATGTAGTGTTCCAACAGGTTGTTCCCCTCGTCTTCATTCGGCTTGCTGTTGTTTGCGGACACCAGCTTTATCGACTGGGAAGAGGGGGAACAACCTGTTGACATTCTATATCCAGACAGTGCCGTCACGAGATGGATTTCCAGTTATATCAAGGAGAGCGAGCCTTTTATGCAGGGAGCATACTCTACTGGTACTCGACCGGAATAAAAGGAGAAGTTCGACCCAGAGATAACTGGAAAGGCGCTCCTGTCGGCACTGTCTGGAGCACTTCAACGCCAAAAATGTTGAAGTGCTCGGCGGCGAGTAGACCGAGCCGCCCGCCGCAACGCGGCGTGGATTTAGCCGAAAACCGCGTTTTCGGCTAAATCCACGCTTTGAAATTGTAAGCAATTTCAAAGCGAATCTACTCTAATGAGCGGAGCCCCAGTTATCTCCCACCCCCCAATCAACCACAAGGGGGACTGAAAGAGGTTCATTGCCCGGCATGACCGCACCCATCAGCTCGGCGACGCGCTCTCCAGCCCTTTGTGCCGCTGCCTGCGGCACTTCCAGCAGAAGTTCGTCGTGTACCTGAAGAAGCAGGCGCGCTTTGCTGTCGCGCAGTTGGGCATCACCTGCCACAGCCAGCATGGCCAGTTTGATGACGTCAGCTGCCGACCCCTGAATGACAGTATTTATGGCCTGCCGCCGGGCCAGAGCATATGCCTGCCCATTGGCCGAATGAATGTCGGGCAAAAGGCGGCGGCGTCCCCCAAGCGTGGTGACGAAGCCCTGACGTTTTGCCGTGGCTTCAACGGACTCATAAAATTCTTTAAGGCCCGTGAGCCGTGAAAAGTACCGGGCAATGAATTCCTTGGCTTCATTTGTGGTAATCTTCAGTTCCTGAGCCAGTTTTTGCGCCCCCATGCCGTAAATAAGGCCAAAGTTGATGGTCTTTGCATTGCGGCGCTGGTCTGCGCTCACTTCTTCGGAGGGCAAATCGTAAACCAGAGCGGCTGTGCGGGCGTGAATGTCCTCGCCCTTGCGGAAGGCTTCAAGCAATGCCTCGTCCTGCGACATATGCGCCAAAACACGCAGTTCCACCTGCGAGTAGTCAGCAGAAACAAGCGCTAGATCCGGCCCGGCAATAAAGCAGGAGCGCATGCGCTTGCCAAGCTCGCCCCGCACAGGAATATTCTGCAAGTTCGGATTGCTCGATGAAAGCCTGCCCGTGGCCGTAGCTTTTTGATTAAAGGTGGTGTGAACGCGCCCCTGCTTGTCCATAAGGCGCGGCAGAGGGTCAAGATATGTGGAACGCATTTTTTCGAGTTTGCGGAACTGAAGAATACTGTCCACCACGGGATGACGGCCCGCCAGCTTTTCAAGGGTTTCCTGGCTGGTAGAAGCCTGCCCGCCCTTGGTTTTGCGCGGCGAGGGAAGCTCAAGTGTACTGAAAAGCACGTCCCCAAGCTGCTGAGCCGAACGGATATTGAACTCCTTGCCAGCCACCGCGTAAACTTCGGCTGTCAGCCTGTCCAGCTGGGACTGCACATCTGTAAGAAATGTTTCAAATGCCCCAGCGTCAATTGCTATGCCGCGCCCTTCCATATCTGACAGCACAGGGGTAAGGGGCAGTTCCAGCTTTTTATAGAGCTCCAGCAGGCCATCCTGCTGCATGCGGGACTCAAGCACCGCTGCCATACGCAAGGCAAGCTGCGCAGGACCGGGACCGTCTGCCCGCAAGGGGCCGCCCCAGTGCACAGCCAGACGCGGCCAGCCGTAATCGCTTTCTTCCGGGTTGATAAGATAGGCGGCCAGCCCAAGATCCATAAAGAAATCCGGCGATTTTTTTTGCAAAAGCTCACGCCAGCAGGGGGCAACGGACAAAAGGCTCTTTATATCAGGCGTAACAATGCACCGGGCGTCAGCGGCCCAGCGGCACAGATCGTCCACGCCGCCAGTCCAGCAAATGTCTTCGCCATCAGCCACAGCCGCATGAGGCGCAGCTCCCGTGCCCCTGGGCCACACAAGGGCCACATCAAGCCCCCGGCAATCTGAAAGGTCTGCAGCCGTGCCCACCTGAGGAGCCACTTTTTCTTCGGCCACATCAAGAAGGCTCATTTGCGCGCCCGCTCCTCTTGGAGGCTGGGCCGAAGCTCCTTGTTGCGCTGAGGCTGTGGAAACTCCACGCGCGCTTTCACTGCCTTCATTACCCTCATTCAAAGGCACGCTGGCTTCAGCGCGCCTGCTGCCATTCTGCGCATGGGTCTTTGGCGCTTCCTTCGCGTCCGCAGGCTGGCCGGAAAGCTGCATCCGCTCCAATGAAGCCATTTCGCGGCGCAAGGCATGAAGTTCAAACTCTTCAGCCAGGGCAACACAACTCTCCGCGTCAATGGGGCGCACCAGCAAATCACCCAGTTCAAGTCCGGTACAAACGTCCAGCGACAGCGTGGTGAGCTTGCGCCAGGTAAACATTTCATCCAGATGGCTGCGCAGCTTGTCTTGCAGCTTGGGCGGCAACAGAACGAAATGGTCGCGGATATCCTCAAGGCTGGGGCATATTTCAAAAATTTTGGCAGCGGTCTTGGGGCCGATACCCGGCACGCCCGGGATATTATCGCTGGTATCCCCCACTAGGGCTTGCACATCGGGCCATTGGGCCGGAGTAAGCCCGCTTTCTTCCGTAAACTGGGCCGCGGAAAGCAGTTTTTCTTCCTTGAACGCCGGGTCCCACATGAAGACGTTGGGGCCAAGACATTGCTTGAGATCCTTGTCGCCACTGACAATGATCACCGGGCGCTCTTTTGACAGGCGCGCGGCCAGGGAGGCTATGCAGTCGTCGGCCTCGCAGCCGTCGGAAATCTCCAGGTTCATGCCAAGTGCAGTGACCATGCGCTCGATAGGTTCCATCTGACGGATCAGATCATCAGGGGTGGCATCGCGGTTGGCCTTATACAAGGGAAAAATATCATGCCTGAAATTCTTGCCTCTGCCATCCTTGACGAAAAGAAAATACTGCGGTCTTTCTTCGCGCAAAATGCGCATAAGCACGCGAGTTACCACTACCAGGGCGTTGGTGGGAAACCCGTCGGAACGCTGCATGTTTCTATTGGCAAAAAAGCCCCGGTAGATGAAGGCAGAGCCATCCATCAAAAAAACAGGTTCGGCGGCAAGATCAAGGCGATTCTTTAAAGACATGACGGACCGTGGGTTGAGGGTGAAAGCCTGCATGCGCTTTGCGCATATGGCTCTTGCGTATAAACTGGGCTATGCGTATACTATATCGATGGAAACAAGTCCGCAAGTGACAGCTTCTACTCAAGGATCGCTTCTCCGCGTCAGCGTGGGGGGCTCTTGGAATATGGATACAGCATGGCCCCCTGAGGCTGTAGCCGCCATCGAAACTCTAAAAAATCAGAGCATCAAACAACTTTGCCTTGAAACCGACAAGCTTGAGACCTGGGACAGTAGCCTGCTGGTCTTTCTTGTGCAGTTGACCAAGGCAGCCAACGACCGCCAGATAACCCCGCAAAACCAGCTGCCAGACGGCCTTGAGCGCCTGCTTAAACTGGCCTTTGCCGTGCCCGCAAAAGCGGGTTCTGACCGTAAAAAAGAAGAACTCAATTTCGTGCAGCGTGTAGGGCAAGCTACCATTGACCTGCCCCCGCGCGTAACCGATTTTTTAAATTTTGTGGGTGATATAACCCTGGCGCTGGGCCGCCTGATAACGGGCCGCTCTCAAATGCGCCCGCAGGACCTGCTGACCGCCATGCAAGAGTGCGGCGTACAGGCGCTGCCTATCATTTCAATAACCAGCATGCTTTTCGGCCTTATTCTGGCCTTCGTGGGCGCAGTGCAGCTTACCCAGTTTGGCGCGCAAATCTACGTGGCGGGCCTTGTGGGCATAGGCATGCTGCGTGTTATGGGCGCTGTTATGGTGGGCGTGGTTATGGCTGGCCGGGTTGGCGCGGCCTATGCCGCCCTTATAGGCACCATGCAGGTCAATGAAGAAGTGGATGCCCTGGCTACCCTTGGCATCTCGCCCATTGATTTTCTTGTTCTGCCGCGTGTGGTGGCCCTGACGGCCATGATCCCCTTGCTGACGCTCTATGCCGACCTTATGGGCGTTGTGGGCGGCTACATCGTGGGCACGACCATGCTGAGCATCAGCCCTATGGAATATGTCAACGCCACCATGCAGATGGTGCCCTACAAGCATGTATTTATCGGTCTTACCTACGGCACTATTTTTGGCGTTATCATCGCCATAACTGGCTGCTACCAGGGTATGCGTTGCGGACGCAGCGCCCAGGCCGTAGGTCTGGCTACCACCACAGCCGTGGTGCACGCCATTGTGGGCATTATTGTGGCCACAGCGGTGATAACTGTCATCTGCAATGTGCTGGACATTTAAAATGGCCGACCACAATATGATGCCCTCCCAATCCGTCGCCTCAGGCGAAACTCCCCAGAATCTGCCGATTGCCAAAACGGAAGAAAAAATGCAGTCAGGCCAGCCCGGTCAGCAGGACTTGCGCATCAGCGTAAATCAGTTGCAAGTGGGCTACGGTTCTTACGTTCTCATGCACGATGTGACATTTGACGTGCACGCCGGGGATATTTTTTTCATAACTGGCGGTTCGGGCTGCGGCAAAAGCACGCTTCTTCGGGTGCTTATGGGGCTTAAATCCCCACAATCTGGCGCAGTTTTTTATGGTCAAACCGACTTCTGGGGCAGCAATGAAGACCAGCGCCGCAAACTGGTGCGTGAAACAGGCGTGCTTTTTCAAAGCGGGGCACTGTGGAGTTCAATGACGCTGGCGGAAAACGTGGGCCTGCCCTTGCAGCAGTATACGGACCTCAGCGATGAGGCCATACGGGAACAGGCCAAACTCAAGCTGGCCCTGGCTGGCCTTGCAGGCTTTGAAGACTACTACCCGTCAGAAATCAGCGGCGGCATGTGCAAGCGCGCCGGACTTGCCCGGGCTCTGGCCCTGGACCCCAAAATTCTCTTTCTTGACGAACCCTCTGCCGGGCTTGACCCTGTCAGCTCGCGCTTGCTGGATGATCTTATTCTGGAGTTGCGCGCCAGCCTGGGGACAACCTTTGTCATCGTATCTCATGAATTGGCCAGCATCTACGCCATTGCCAGCAATCTTATCTTTCTGGATGCCCAAACCCGTCAGGTAGCTGCCTGTGGCAATCCGCACCAACTGTTGCACGCCTCTGATACCGCGCCCAGCGCCATGCTCTTCCTGACCAGAGGCGAACGCAACCATGCCGAAACCGAGCAGACGGAAAAGACCGGTGTTTCCACGCCGGACAAAGGAACGGCCATATGAGTTCACAAAAATATAAAACTACAGTCGGAGCCTTTGTTTTGGGGGGATTGTCCCTCCTGGCTCTGGGATTTATTGTGCTGGGCGGGGGCCGTCTGTTCAGCAACGACATGGAGTATGTGCTTTACTTTGACGGCTCTGTCAGCGGCCTTTCTACAGGAGCCCCGGTTGTGTTTCGCGGAGTGCCCATGGGCAGCGTAACGCGCATCAACCTTGTGGCAAACACGCGGGATTCCAACGTTACCATCCCCGTCTACATCCGCATTGATGAACAGAGTTTTGTGCGCGCCAGAGGTTCGGCTCCCATTTCTGAATCCGTGCGCGAAGAAATTGTGCGCCGGATGGTACAGCGCGGCCTGCGTGCCCGTTTACAGTTACAAAGCCTCATCACGGGCCAGTACCGTATTGAACTGGACTTTTTTCCCGGCACGCCGGCGGTCTTCCGTTCGGGCACGCCAGACACGGAAATTCCCACCATCCCTTCCCCCATCGACACATTGCAGACCACGCTTTCACAGTTGCCGCTGGAATCAATGGCCAGAGCGCTGGACAGCATATTGCAAAACCTGGCTCAATCTCTGGCTGACGACAGCCTTGGACGCGGCCTCCAAGCCTTTACGCGAACCTTTGAAGAACTTGACGGCATTCTCAGAAACAGCGCCCTGCGCCAGAATGCCGATAGTATCCTGCAAAAGCTCAACAAGACTGTGGGCACTGTGGACAATCAACTGCCCGCCACCCTTGCCACGCTGCGCTCCGCTCTGGAGAGCATGAGCCAGGCCGCAGACCAGCTGCGTGTAGTGACGGCTTCTGCTCAAGGCTTGCTTGGGCGAGATTCGCCAACGGTTAACGACATTCACAAGTTGATCAAGGAAAGCATAGAAACCCTGCGCGCCATCCGCAATGTGGCGCAGATGCTTGAACGTAACCCTGAGGCCCTGATTATGGGCAGACAAGGAAAACGCTGATGCAACGCCGAATCCTGTATACTTTTCTGGCGCTCACGGTTTTGCTGGCCGCCTGCGGACGCAGCACGCCAACCAATTACTACCTGCTGGAGAGCCGCCTGACACCCGTTTCTGCCGACAGCCTGCCCACCAAAAGCTTGCGGGTGGCTCCCGTCAATGTGCCGGAGTATCTGGACCGTGACGGTATAGTGAGCCGCGTGGGCGAATCCACCCAGCTCATTGTTGCCCAGTTTCACAGTTGGGGCGAACCCCTGAGCCACGGCGTGCGCCGTGTCACGCGCGAGGTTCTTACCCGGCCCATGCTGCAAAGCGGCGTCAACATACTGCCCGCCGGAGACGAATCCACTGCCGACTACGTCCTCTATCTGGACATACAGCGGCTTGACGGCAATTTTGACCAAAAAGCCGTACTGGACGTGCGCTGGACCCTGCGCAACAAGTTCAACGATGTGCTCGCACGGGGCATTGTTGTTGATGAAGAAGCCGTGACTGGCAAGGGCTATGATGTGCTTACTGCCGCGGAAAGCCGCCTTGTGCAAAGAATGGCGGAACACCTGGCCCAGCGTTTACCCGGCCTTACGGGGGGCAAGCAGTGAGTTTGACGGCGGCAGCGCAACGCAGCCGCATTCTGCTGGTAGACGACGCGCCGGAAAACCTGCGTATTCTGAGCGAAACCCTGCGCACGGATTACACCATCATGTTTGCCAAAAACGGGCCGGACGCGTTGCGTCTGGCCATTGGCACGCCGCAACCGGACCTTATTCTGCTGGACGTCATCATGCCTGGCATGGATGGCTACGAGGTATGCCGCCAGTTAAAGGAAGAACGCTCCACGCGCGATATCCCCATCATGTTCATTACCGCGCAAAATGAAGAAATGGACGAGGCAACCGGGCTTTCTTTGGGGGCGCAGGATTACATCGTCAAACCTTTTCGCGCATCTCTGGTACGCAACCGCGTGGCCAATCAGCTGAAATACAAGCGCTACCGCGACCATCTCAATGAGCTGGTACACGAGCGCACCCGCCAGCTTGCCCTTACGCAGGAAGCCACAATTCACGCTATGGCCACGCTGGCGGAATGGCGCGACACTGAAACAGGCGCACACATTAAGCGCACGCAAAACTATGTGAAGGCTCTAGCCCTGCATATGGCGGAGCAGCCAAAATACCGCAACATTCTCGATGCAGACGCCATTTCATGGCTTTATCTTTCCGCCCCGTTGCATGATGTGGGCAAGGTTGCCATTGCCGATACCGTCTTGCACAAGCCCGGCCCGCTCACAGATGCCGAGTACGAGGCCATGAAGGAACACACTGCCCACGGCAGAGCTGTTCTGGCCGCTGCTGATAAATTTTTGGGCGAAGATTCCTTTCTGAAAATGGCCTGCGATATTGCCTACTGCCATCATGAACGGTGGGACGGGCGAGGCTATCCACGCGGGCTCAAAAGGGAAGAAATTCCCCTTCCTGCCCGGCTCATGAGTCTGGCAGACGTCTATGACGCCTTACGCAGCCAGCGGGTGTACAAGCCAGCCATGCCGCATGAAACTGCCGCCCGAATCATCTTTGATGGCAAGGGAACCCAGTTTGACCCAGAAATTGTGGAAGCGTTTGGAGCCATTCAGGCAGAATTTAAAGCCATTGCCGAGCGGTACAGCGATTAATGCAGTTGCGCAGGCAGGCGCTGCGAATCGACGTTCTCAACGTTTGGACCACACCTGCGGCGACGTTCAGCCGAGCAAATAAATAAACCCCGTTGCCCTGTACAGACGCATGACAACAGTAGCTGAAGCTGCACTTACGCCGCAGCCGATGCCTGCTCACGCAGTCGCAAAATCTTTTCAAAGTAAAAAACTCCAGACCGATCAAAATTTTGCGCAACAGAAAGGCCGTGTCTGCCGGAAATATCCGATGGACACGGCCTTTCTATATTTGCCTGCTCAGGCAGAGGCGGGTTTATGCTGAAGACATGTTCGCGCACCAGTTTTTATGTCGGAAACAACCCTGGTACTGCGTGTCATGCAACGTCAGGGGTTAACCATAACCTTTGCCGGGCGCAACAGGCGATCACCCAATTTGTAGCCACGTTGCAGCACACGCGTCACAGATCCCGGTGCGAATTCGGGCCGGGCATCAAAGCCCACGGCCTCGTGCAAAGCAGGACTAAATTCGTCCCCTTCTTCACCCACAGGGGTCAAACCGTGCTTGCTTACAGCTTCAAGCAACAGCTTGTGCGTCATGGCAACGCCCTGCACCATATCCTTACACACTTCATTGGTACTGCCATACTGTAATGCCAACTCAAGATTATCAAGGCTTGGCAGCAGATCGCTCAAAACCTTTTCAGCGGCGTAACGTATCTGTTCTTCGTGTTCACGCTTCAGGCGCTTTTGAAAATTATCCATCTCGGCGGCCATGCGCAGACGGTTTTCTTCAGCCTCAGCCTTGCAACGTGCTTCAATTTCTGCGGCAGAAGGCTCGGCGCTTTGCGCAAAATTTACATCGGGCATATCGTCCAGCGAGACGGAGTCCATCACGCCATTTATATCCTGAATATCATCAGGATTGCAAAAATTCAGGCTGCCCTCCGAAAATTCGTCTTCCGTCGGCGCGGCCTCTCCATAAGACTTCTGCATCTTGTGACGCTGCATGATTCCTCCCAAATCGCTCCACCCTTCGGCAGTGCGTTCATTTGAGTTAACTAAGTTCCCACTTCCCGACTGTCAAGGCTACACAGCCACTTGACGTTTTTACAATTTGAAATATAAGTTTACAAATAGACATTACAGTATTTAAATTGCACGACATCTTGAACTGCTTAAAAATTCAGCCAACTGGCTATGGTCATTAAATATTTTAGCTGTTCACGGTTTTTTTTGTTCACATTGAATGCTATTAGTTACTATTGATAAAATGGCGAACTCAATGCTCCTGACTCAGCGTGCCCCTAATTCTGCCCGTCCACTCTACACAGGAGGCTCTTCGATGTCATGGTGCGCACTTGCTTTTATCCTTTTTATTCTTCTTCCCCTACCGTTACAGGCAGAAGAATTACTATTTACGCCCAAACTAGGGCTGCAGCTGCTTCCAGAGCTTTCGTGCACAAGCAAGGACCCGGCATACTGCGTTCGTCCTCTGCCTCAAAATCTTCAAGTCACAGCTCCCGTTGTGGAAGACCCGGACTGGTACGTTGCGCCACCCGGCAGCGCCACGCCCAAACCGCAGTATGTAGGATGCCAGTCTGAAGCACAGTATCTGCTTGTTTTGACGGAGGCCCTGCAAGGCAACCCCGTGGCTATGGCCGACCTGGTCATACGCGCGCAATGCGCCTCTGCAACACCGGCAACCGCCTACCCCGGCATTCCTGCCTTTATGCGTTCCGCGGCCTTTTGGCTTGAATGGGCTACCAAATATACGTCTCCCGGCTGGGTATACTCCAGACTGGCTCTTTATGGAGAAGGCATGGGCAACACGCGCAGTGCCTACACCCGTGGAGCTTTTCTTGGTGACCCCAAATCCATGCATGCCTATGCGACCCGCTGGAACACAGGAACAAACCTGCAATGGCTGCTGCTGTCGGCTGACGCCGGATATGCCCCGGCTGCGCATGAAATCTCGCGCTGGTACCGTTTTGGCGGAGACAAATGCGGCTACACCCTGCCCGATTCACCCAATGAATCCAAGGCACGCCAGTATCTTTCCATAGCGATGAGCGAAGGATATGCCCACGCTTTTGGCGATGCTGTTTATGAAATACTGGTGTCTGGAAATGCCCAGGCACATTTGGAAGACGCCTATGCCTACACCCAGATTGGCCGTGCTCTGGATGAAGCGGATAATGGTCTTTTACTGGCAGACAGGCCGCTCCCTCAAATCAAGCCTGTGAATCTTAATGATGTTCTGAGGTACGCCAAGTGCGCGTTCATGCCGCTTCACCAGATGAACACAGAAGAAAAACACTTTGTTCAGGCGGCAAAACTCGCCAAGGATCTGCATCCTCTTGAGCCCCAGGGACTGGCTGCTGCTTCAAACAAGGCCACGGCCTGGCTGCTCAATTTTCAAAAACATCAAGAGGCTCATTTGACCGCAGAGCGCGAGCGTCGAGACGCCCTTACCACGCAGCTTCGTGAACAATGTCTTTCAGCGCTCGCCTATATTGCCACAGTGTCTAAAATGCGGGCCCAACCCCTAACCCCGCATGACGATGCCCTGGCAGCTTCGGGAATTCCATCATGCTCGCGTGCCCCGCTTTTACCCTGAGTAAATAAAAACAGATTTCCCGTACTACTTTGGAACTCCGAACCTCTGCCGCTGTTGCCTTTGCGCGTGGTGGAGCCTCGACATTCATCCGGCCCTTCTGTATATTCCTCCAACCGAGGTGAGGAAAATACTATGACATGCCGGACATTGACACTGCATAATGAGCAGGAGTGGCCCAAGCTTGCCCAATGGCTGCAAGGGCGTCACAACCCAGGTGACGGGGTGGAAAGCGCCGTACGCGACATTATAGCCGCTGTGCGCGAAAAGGGTGACGAAGCCCTGGTGGAATATACCCGCAATTTTGACTGCCCGGACTTTGCGCCGCCGCTTCTTGTAAGCGAGCAGGAAATAGCCCGAGCCGCCGCCACTGTTCCCATCGAAAACAGAGAAGTCATCAGCCAGGCTGCCGCCCATATCCGGGCCTTTCATGAGGCCCAACTGGAAAAGTCCTGGTTTACCACAAGGCCAGACGGCAGCATTCTGGGGCAGCACGTTCTGCCAATGGACGCTGCGGGGCTTTATGTTCCCGGAGGCCAGGGCGGCAACACGCCCCTGATCTCCAGCCTGCTCATGTGCGCGATTCCCGCGCAGGTAGCTGGCGTGCCCCGCCTTGCCATTTGTACCCCCCCGCGTAAAGACGGCAGCGTCAACCCGCATATTCTGGCTGCTGCGCATTTGCTGGATATTGAAGAAGTCTACCGCGTGGGCGGGGCATGGTCCATTGCCGCCCTGGCCTCGGGCACGGAAAGCATCGCCCCGGTGGATGTTATTGCCGGCCCTGGCAATATCTTTGTGACCACAGCCAAGCGCCTGGTGCAAGGCATGGTCGGCATCGACATGATCGCTGGCCCCAGCGAAGTTCTCATTCTGGCTGATTCTTCCGCCAATCCCGCATGGATCGCGGCTGACATGCTTTCCCAGGCAGAGCACGACACGCTTGCTTCTGCCATCTGCGTCACCGACGACCAGCGCTTGGCCGAAAGCATCCGTCAGGAGCTGGACAAGCAGTGCATGGCCCTGCCCAGAGCCACCACCGCTGCCCGCTCGCTTGAAGAATGGGGAACCATCGTGGTTACTCCCAACCTGAGCGTGGCTGTTGCCGTGGCCAATATGGTGGCGCCGGAGCATCTGGAAATCTGCACGCGCGATCCGTGGGCAGTGCTGCCCTACATCCGCCATGCAGGGGCCGTCTTTATGGGCCAACACAGCCCCGAAGCTGTGGGCGACTACTTTGCAGGGCCGAACCACGTGCTGCCCACCCTGGGCACGGCACGTTTTTCTTCAGCCCTTTCGGTGCAGACCTTCTGCAAAAAAACCAGCATTGTTGCCGCCTCATCGACATTTTTGCAGCAAAATATGCAGGCCATCGCCGCTCTTGCCCGTATGGAAGGGCTTGAGGCGCACGCCCGCAGCGTGGAAGCACGCGCAAAAAAATAATCCGGCTGACAGTATCAGGAGCCCTCATGAAAGTTGTGGTCAAGACAGATATCAGCGCCTATCCCTTGCTCTCTCGCGGGAAGGTTCGCGACATCTACAACGTGGACGAAAAAACCCTGCTCATTGTCACCACAGACCGCATGTCGGCCTTTGACGTGATAATGGACGAACCCATTCCTTACAAAGGTGTGATCCTGAACCAGATCACCCTGTTCTGGATGGACAAGTTCAAGCATATCATTCCCAACCACCTGCTTGAAAGCGATGTAAACCGTTTTCCTGCTGCGCTGGCCCCGTGGAAAGACGAACTTGAAGGCCGCGCCGTTCTGGTGCGCAAGGCCAGCCCGTTGCCGGTGGAATGCATCGTGCGCGGCTATATCACCGGGTCCGGCTGGAAGGACTATCAGGCCACAGGTTCCCTGTGCGGCTACACCCTGCCCGCCAATCTGCGTGAATCCGACAAGCTTGAGCCCGCCATCTTCACCCCCTCCACCAAGGCGGAGCTGGGCGAGCATGACGAAAACATCAGCGTTGCTGCCGCTGCCCGCCTTCTGGGCGAAGACATGGCCCGCAAGGTTGAAGCAACGTCGCTGGCGATCTACGAAGCTGGCCGCACTTACGCTGCTGGCCGTGGCATCATAGTGGCCGACACCAAGTTTGAATTCGGCATGATTGACGGCGAACTGCATCTTATTGATGAAGTGCTCACGCCGGATTCTTCGCGCTTCTGGCCTGCCGACCAATACAAGCCCGGCCAGGGACAGCCCAGCTTTGACAAGCAGTACCTGCGCGACTGGCTTAAAAAACAGCCCTGGAACATGCAGCCCCCGCCGCCGCCACTGCCAGAAGACATTATTAAAGCCACGGCTGACAAATACAAAGAAGCCTACGATATTCTTACAAAATAAACTTGCTTCTGGCGCGCCGTTTTTATCTGCGGCGCGCCAGCTGACAGGCTTTTGCAACGCACAGAGCTTTCGTTTCTGCGCGCACAACAAGACTGCGGCCATGTACTGTTTTTACCGTAGCATGGCACGGTAGACCTACTCTAATGAAAATCGCTATTGGGCAAGACACGCGGATTACCATGACGATTTTCTCAGAAAACGCCTCTACCAAACATATTCGGAATGCATAGCGGGCAACATACCCCACAAACGCTTCCGCAACAGTATTTATTACAACCGCCCCGCCTTCGGGCACAAAGCGGTGAAAACAACCTTATGCCGGTCATGGCTGGCCCGCATTCTCCTAGGAGGACCCATGCTGCTGCAAGGAAAGAAAGCCCTTATAATGGGATTAGCCAACAATAGAAGTATCGCTTACGGCGTTGCCGCCGCTCTCAAGGCCCAGGGCGCACGCCTTGCCTTTAACTATGTGGGCGACGCAATCAAAAAGCGTGTGGAACCTCTGAGCGAAGAACTGGGCGGAGAATTCACGTTCCAGTGCGATGTCTGTGACGACGCGCAGATTGAAAATGCCGCCGCCATTGTTAAAGAAAAATGGGGCGATCTGGATATCCTGGTACACTCCGTGGCCTTTGCCAACCGGGACGACCTTACTGGCCGTTTTATTGATACCTCGCGAGACGGATTCAAGCTTGCCCTTGATGTTTCGGCCTACTCCCTTACCGGGCTGTGCCGCGCCTTTGAGCCGCTGTTTACCGATGACGCCTCTGTGCTGACCATGACCTATCATGGCTCCACGCAGATTATCCCCGGCTATAACGTCATGGGCGTCGCCAAGGCAGCTCTGGAAGCTTCTGTGCGCTATCTGGCTTATGACCTTGGCCCCAAGGGCGTGCGCGTCAATGCCATCAGCGCTGGGCCCATCAAAACGCTGGCTGCTTCAGCAGTGTCGAGCCTCAAGGATATTTTCAACATGGTGGAAAGCAATTCGCCGTTGCGGCGCAATGTGACCACCGCCGATGTTGGCGGCGTGGCGGCCTTCCTGTCTTCTGATCTCGCCCATGCTGTGACGGGACAGATCCTCTATGTCGACAGCGGGTTCAGCAAGGTTGGCGCAACCGCCTAAAGGTGATGAATTATGGGCAACCTGACGCTCAATGCATTAGCTATCACTGTGATTTCAGCCCTGGGGCTCTGGGTTTTTTACCGTTCGGCCAAAATTGAAAAAAAACGGACGGAAGAAGAACGCAAAAAGAGAGACCACCCAAAGCAGGATTAGGCAATGTTGATAAAAATCTTGCTAACGGTGGCTGTTGTGGGAGGCCTCTTCTGGATGCTGGTCAAAACTGGCGGCGGCATCTGTTGAATGGGCTTTCGCCTGCCACCCCTCCGGCGGAGGAAAGAAAAAAAGGCTGATGGCGAAAAAACGCCGCCTGAAGAGGACTCTTCGGGCAAGTGACAAATGATTGAGCGGAATTAGCACATAATTTTACCATTTTTTACTTGCGTTCTCCGTGCATATGCCATATACAGGTTCGGCTTTGCACGACAAAGCAATGCGGAGAGGTGTCCGAGCTGGTCGAAGGAGCACGATTGGAAATCGTGTGTACGTTAATAGCGTACCGAGAGTTCGAATCTCTCCCTCTCCGCCACACTGAATGATTAGAAGGTTTCATGAGCAGTCATGAAACCTTCTTTTTTTGTTGTATCGTCACTATTCGTGATTTAATTCGTGACGCCCTCAAAAATCGTCTATTGCGTCCCTGTTCACTCCAATCCAATGCTAAGAAGGTAATTTCTGCGGCCCTCAAGTTCTTACACCCAAGGACTTATTGCGCTCAGTGTGGTTATTCAGCATGGATTGCCCCACCGCGCTGAAGGCACATGATCAAAGCTGCCACGCCAACAGGCAACCTCTACAAACTCTGCGATGCACACTTGCTTTCACATCAAACAGGACACGCCTAGCCCTCCTGCAGCGGAGCGAATTCTCGCAACCACCTCATCCTCAAAGCATTCAAGCGCACGCAGGCACAGGCCACGTTGACAACTGAATCCAACTCCATCATGTTCAGGCCGTTCAATCAGGCAACCCGGCTGACAACCCGTTAGGGTTTGTTTTTGCACGGCATTCATGAAGGCACGGCTCTATGCCCATTGACTTTCTCATCCCTTTGCTGGCTGGTGCTGCTTGCGGCGGCTTCATTAACGGATTGGCCGGGTTTGGCACCGCCCTGCTGTCATTGGGCATCTGGCTGCAAATAATGCCCCCGTGGCAGGCTGTTGCCATTGTGGCGGTAATGTCTGTGCTTAGTGGAATCCAAAGCTTGTGGCTGATACGTCATGACCTGGGAAATGGCACAACCCGTCTTCCCCGGTTTCTTTTGCCAGCGTTGATGGGGATACCGCTGGGCTCGGCAACGTTGAACCTTATTGACGCGCAAACTCTTAAATTTGCCATTGCGGGTTTCATGCTGCTTTACGGGGCCTTTTTTGCACTACGCCGCTCATTGCCACAAATTGAGCGGCAAATGCCCGTTGCTGATGCCACCATTGGCTTTTTGGGGGGAGTTCTTGGCGGGGCGGCTTCACTCTCTGGCGTGCTGCCCACAATGTGGTGCGCAATGCAACCGTGGACCAAGGGCGAAACCAGCGCTGTGCTTCGCCCCTACAATGTGACCATCCTTGGCATTACAATCGCTTTCTTCGCCTGGCACGGCTATTACTCGCAGCAGACGTTGCTGTTTATAGCAATTGCCCTTCCGGCAACACTTATTTCTTCACAAATCGGCATTGCTGTTTTCCGGCGGTTGAGTGATGTGCAGTTTCGTCGGCTTCTGGTCTGGCTGCTCTTCATCTCAGGATTTTTGCTGGCTTTGCGCGAACTGGCATGACACAAGATGTGTTTGCTTTTTTGGCGCTCTGCATGAATTTCGTTTTGTTTTGTCTGGCGCCATTGCTGTTTTTAACTGGGACCATTGCGGGCTTCAGACTGTCTTGCACGTTCCTCGCTTGGAACAGCGCCTCCGCATCAACCAGATTTTCGATTGATTTATAATTTATGCTAAATATTTGTGTATTTTCAATTGACCTGATAGTCGGCAGAGCATACGCAGCTACAGCGAAAATTTTCGCAAGACGGGCATGCGCTTGTCAGTTTTTTGTGGGAACATGAATAGGGAGACCAGCGAAAACAGACGCGGATTTCTCACTGCCTTCAAACTCCATTGCAGTGAGGCCAATCAGCCCTTCGCTTGAAAATTGAGACCGCACAAGTATGAAATCTACTCGCGCAGCACTTTTCACTCCTACAGTTCACGGCACCCATCCCACAAGTACCTGCTTCTGACGCTCGACGTAGCGCCCTTCACCGGGCCAAACGAAAATGCACGTGTTTCAGCGTTCAGGGCAGTAAAGAGCGGTTTACTCTCTTACGGAAATGATTTGCGTATACAGATGCACTCGGGGCTTCTCAAGCACCTCCTCGCTGTAGCAAGGTTGGACTCACTGATTGACCTTCAAGTACACCCTTTTGAAAAAAGGCACGAGGATGAAACTGAAACCTTTCGATAAAGTGCTGGTACGCCATGCTAAAACCGAACCGTGGACAGCAACGTTTTATTCACACCCTGAGCGCGAAGGCCATGTAACGCTGGACAGACGCGCTGTGTGGGCCGAAGGAAATATTCTTCCCTACGACGATAAAACTGGGCACCTTCTCGGCACAACAGATGATTTTGAACCGCCGATTGATGAAGCAACCCTGTTTGCGTGCGGTCAATGGGTAGAAGTTCGTTGCGGGGCAGACAGGCTTTTCGTCAAGGTTCTGTACCTCTATTGCGACAAAACGTGGGACAAGCCAGTTCATTTTGTTTTTGAACCCATAAGCAGTAAAAAACTAGGTATTACAGCAGGTGAAGGCATTCGCCCGGTGCAGAACGCCTGCGCATAATGCCCCATCTTCAGGGCTTGGAGCCTTTTACCAAAAAGGTTTTGCTGCCTACCGCAGCACGCCGTACACGGTGTTGATTCTGCAAAAAGGCTACGGCACGCCTGTTCGCCGCCAGCATGCAAAAAACCCGTGCACTGCGATGACGAATATTCTCCGGCCTGGCAGCATACTCTGAACTGGTCCTCCAAGGTCTGTCTGAAGAATCTTTGTTTATATGGCCGCACGGCAACCTTTGTTAGAAATTCAAAGCAAAAATCCCCGATCCCGGCATTAACCGGAGTCGGGGATTTTGTGCAAATTGCCTGGCGGCAGAGAGGTCTTTTATCGGGCGCTCAGCACGGCTGCCTGACGCACAGCCTCAATAAGGCTGTCTTCACTGGCTATACCCTTGCCAGCAATGTCAAAGGCGGTGCCGTGATCCACCGAAGTGCGAATCACAGGCAGCCCTATGGTGATATTCACGCCATCGGCAATGCCCATCACCTTGATGGGGCCATGCCCCTGATCGTGGTACATGGCTATCACTACGTCAAAGTCTCCACGTCCGGCGCGGAAGAAAAGCGTATCTGCCGGCAACGGACCTTCCACATTCCAGCCCCTGGCCTGAGTAGCTTTTACTGCGGGCACAATTTTGGTTTCTTCTTCGCCATTTCCGAACAGCCCGTTTTCACCGGCGTGAGGGTTGATGGCGCAGACCGCAATGCGCGGGTTGGCAATTCCTGCGCTGACGAGGGTAGCGTGCGCTCTGGCGATGGTGCGCTCCACAAGGGCGGGTTCTATTTTATTCACGGCGTCAATGAGCCCCAGGTGGGTTGTAACATGCACAACCCGCAAGGTGGGCGTCATGAGCATCATTGAAACTTCAGGCGTACCCGTAAGGTGGGCCAGCATTTCAGTATGCCCGGGAAACATGTGCCCGGCGGCATGCAGGGCTTCCTTGTTCAGCGGTGCAGTGCATATGGCCTGGGCTTTGCCAGCCTGCACAAGCTCTACTGCCTTTTTGATAAACTGAAATGCCCCTTCGCCAGATGCAGCTGAAACCACGCCGAAAGGATGTCCCTTGGGGATGACAGGAACATCAATACAGTCAATGACGTCAGCCACGTAGCGAGCCTCATCCGGGTCAGCAATGGCATTGACCGTAACTTTGCTGCCTGTGATTTTCACAGCTTCGCGCAGGCGCTCCGCATCCCCCACTACAAGAATTCTGGCCCAGGAAACAATTTCCGGGCGAGCCAAAGCCTTAGCTATAATTTCTGGCCCGATGCCGGAAGCATCGCCCATAGTGATGGCTACAATGGGAAGATTCAAGCCAATTCTCCTTTTTGATTTGCCGCGCGTATATATTCAAGGCATCGTGAGAGTGTGCGCTCCGAGCCGAACGAACCCGCTTTGGTGATAACAGGCAGAGCATGCTGCCCCAAGGTTAAACCGACGGGAACGCCGCTTTCCACTTCCGTTACAAGCTGTATGCCGTGTATGCCCGCTCGGGCCATAAGCATGGCAGCGGTTTCGCCTCCAGTGGCCACAAGCCCGCCCGAAACTTCAAGCGCCTTGTGCAACGCGACTGCCAGCCGGCTGGCCAGTATGCCGCCCCGGGAAAGATCGGGATCGTCAACTTCAACAATCTCCGCCACAACATTCTGCCCGGCAAGCAAGGCTTCCCTGATTTCTTTTCCGCGCGCTTCAAGTGCATCGTCACTGGCAGAAGCCAGCTCGGCAGGCGTAAACGGCACATGCAGCACGGGCTTTGTATCCAGAACCACGCGCAGAGCCTGGCGTGAAACCTTCACAAGGCTGCCAACCACCATAAGCACTCCCCGCGTGGTTGTCGGAAGCAGAATGCTGACGCCGCCCGGCGACGCGCTGGACATACGGGCCAAAGGAACGGCCAGTCCGCCTGTGCCCGCAAAGAAAACCTGCTCTGCCAAAGGGTAGGTGGCCTGGGCGATTATCGCAAGATCTTCAAGAGTTTCGGCATCGCACACCACGCCGTCATACCCCTTGTCCATGCTGGCCTTCACCTGGGCCATAACCTGTTCGGCCCCGCTTCTCACCACATCCAGAGTAATACTGTTTGTGTTCACCCCGGCATGCCGAAGGTTTTCAACCAGATTGCCGTCCGGGTATGTGTGATCCCTGGCCCAGACTTCTGTGGCTTCAAGAGGTTCACCATTAACCAGCACGCAACCGTTCACTGTTGTTCTGCCTGTGGCAGGAAACGCCGGGGCCATAATCACAAAGGAAGGACCGCCGAGCTTGCGCAGCACTGCAACAGTGGCTGCCGTTTCTGCCATTGGCTGCCCGCGCATGAGAGAATCAAGTTTTTTGTAAAGCAACGTATTCTTGGCAAACCGCTGCTCCAGCAGGTCTGCATGGGCTTTAGCCGCCTGTTCTGCTGAAAGCGCCCGGCTTGCAACGTCTACTGCCACTACTCCGCCAGGAATGTCCACAGCCTCGTTGCCCTCAAACAGCACCGATGAAGGAATTCCGCTTTTGGCAAAGGCAATAGCGCAGTCTGCAGCACCGGTCAAATCATCCGCAACAATAAACCATGAAGGATTCATAACGGTCTCCTCGTGCCAGCCATTTGCAGCCGCACGGTATGTCCTGCAGGCATGCAGGTACTGCCATTACTCCGCGGCATCGGGCAAGTCTTTGGGAGCACCAAATTTCTTGACGCCCCAGGCCGTAACAATGGGCGTAAGAATAGCCGTAACCACCACGCACGCCGCCACAAGCACCGTCGCATGCTGTGCGGCAGGCGCGTAGACGGGGTTGGCCTGCGCTATAATCATAGGCACTGCGGCGGCATTGCCCGCAGTGGATGAAGCAGCAAGGCCAGCCACGCCAGTGCCGCCAGTAAAGCGGTCGCCAAAAAAGAGAACTGTGCCCGTGATGGCCACAACGCACACACCGAGTCCCACACCGAGCAGCCCCGCATTCCAGACTTTGGAAAGATCAAGCCCGGCCCCGAGCGCAAAGGCAAAAAAGGGAATCAGCACAGCTGGTGCGGCTTTAAGAAATTCACGCATGTCCTTGTCGAGGTTGCCAAGAATCATGCCCAGCACCAGGGGGAAAATTGCGCCCACCATCATCTGCCAGGGAAAGGCAGAAAGCCCGGCCACGCCAAGTGTGACCATAGTAAGGAAGGGGCCTGATTCAAGACACATGATGGAATAGGCCGCCACGTCGCGAGGTTTGCCATATTGCCCCATAAGCGCCATGTACAGCCCGCCGTTGGTGTCGTTGAGGGCAGCCACAATGGCCAGGGTAGAAATTCCGGCAAAAAAGCCTTCTTCCACAGGAGCTTCACCCAAAAACTGCCCCACAGTAATGCCTATAACAGCGGCAATGCCTACCTTGGCAATAAAAAGAACGCCGCCCTTTTTGATGATATAGGGCGTTGTTTTAAAGCTGATGGTTGCGCCCATGCAGACATAGTACACAGCCAGAATGCTTGTTGCCCCGGTAAAAAGGCCGCCTGTAAAAGAGCCGAATATTTTTGGGGTATTGGGGAAAAAAGTGTTGCAAAGCGCCCCAAGCAACAGGGGAATGACCATAAGCCCGCCAGGAACCCGCTCCATTGTCCGTTTAATCTGCATACTGAGCCCTCCAATTGATTACGCGAAATCCCGTTCCCGGGCAGACAAAAAATGATAGAAATGCGCATAAAATTAACGCAAATTTTGGGCAAAAATAAGTATATTTCCCAAAACATAGCGAATATCTGCGCTATTCGGGAAAATAACAGATTGATTGAAATGAGCAAGATTTTTCTTATTTATGGTACTTTTTACATTTTATGTAATTTTTTTGATTAATCTGCGCATTTTTATCACTCAGGAAAACCTTACATTTATTCCTGCTTCACGTTATATGAGCGATTAATAATATACAGGAAGGATGACTATGCGGCGGAGCAGAGAACGACGTACGGCCATGTTGGAAGCCATCGCAGGCGGAGCCAACGATATAAAACTGCTGGCAGAAAAGTTTGAAGTTTCATTTTCTACTGTGCGGCGTGACCTGCAAAGGCTTTCCAAAGAAAAAGCGGTGGCCCGAACATATGGCGGCGCCATGCTTGCTTCTGGCATTCAGGAAGAAAACTATCCGGTGCGTGAATGGCAACACCGCGCTGCCAAGCAGGCCATCGCCCAGGCAGCGGCCGCCCAGGTGCAGGATGGAGACACCATCATTCTTGACGGGGGTTTTACCATCACCTTTATGGCCCGGTTTTTGAGCGATAAAAAGCTTACAGTCATAACCAACAACATCAAGCTCACCGCCATTCTTGCAGATGCGCCCAATATAGCGACTATTTTTCTGGGTGGCGCTGTCCGCCCCATCAGCATGAGCGCATACGGACATTTTGCGGAAGAAGCCCTGCGCTGCCTCACTGCCGACAAAGCCTTTACCAGCGCCAATGGCCTTGTGCCCGGCAGGGGCCTGTGCGAGGCAACGATGGAACAGATAGCTCTCAAGCGCCTTATGATGCGCCAGGCCAAGGAAACCTTTGTGCTCGTTGATGCATCCAAACTTGACTGCTCTTCGCAGCCCGTGTGGGCGCACCTGCCCTTGAGCTGGACCCTTGTGACAGATGCGGACGAAAGTCTTTGCCAGCCATTTGTGGATGAGGGGGCCAGGCTGCTGCAGGTCAACACAGCATGCCTGGACAGCGCGATGCAGAAGGATTGACGTTCCTGCAAGCGTTTGCCCGTGACAAGGCAAACTTCTCCTGTCATTGACGAAAACGAAAGGCCCGCGACAACTATCGCGGGCCTTTCTTCGTTATGGAAAAGACAAAACTGTCTGGCTACTTCTTTTCGTGCAGCCGTGCGCGGGTTCGCAGGGCTGTACGCCACATCCACGAAAGCACCAATCCCACGGCTATGCCAATAAATGCATAGGTATTGCGTATGGCGTTTGGCGCGGCATTGGGCCACCAGTTGCTAGAATGGCTCCAGGCCGTGTGGTACAAAGTCCAGCCAAGGGCCCCCGCAAGCACTAGCACGGCAAACGCGCCGCCCAGCCAGAACAGGGGAATGGGCTCTTGCCAGAAAAAGGATGTGCGGTAGAACCTGCGCCGGGCCATGCATATGGCCAGCAGTATCACAGCCACCATTCCTGCCGTCAGCCAGGCAAACCCGTTAAGCAGCGCCCCCGCAATGCCCAGACAAAGAAAAACGACAGCCATGCGGAAGGCGCGCGCCTGCCGCCGCTCCAGCCCATAAGAGACAAACAGCAGCGCAGCGCCAGACAGACAGCTGACAAAGTGCCCTATGGTCGTCACATGATAGGGCCCCATAATGCCCAACATGGTAAGCGCATGGTGCCGCAAAGGCAGGATGGACGAAAGCAGCAGAATAACCCCTGCCGAAAAACACATGTAGGCCGAAATGGTGTGTGAAAGCACGGAAAGCCAGCGGCCCGTGCCGCGCAGCATATCACGCCGCTGCCGCACTTCATACACGGCCAGCAGAATGGCAGCGGCCAACAGGGGAATAATAAAATAGATGAGCCTGAACAACAGCACGGCGGCAAAGACCATCTGCTCGTGCGACGTGTGTGTGAGGTGCAAAATTACCAGTTCAAATACACCCACTCCACCGGGAATGTGCGTCAAAACCACCGCCACCTGCGCCATGAGGTAGCTTGGTAAAAAGTCAATAAAACTGACGCCCATATCGCCCGGCAAAAGCACATACATGCAGGCGGCGGCGACCACAATATCAATACCGGCTACCAGCGCCTGGGCAATGGCTATACGCGGGGGCGGAAAAACGAATTCCTTGCCAAAGATATGCACTGGCTTTCGAATGAAAAAGCAAAGCGCCAGATAGGAGCAGGCGATGGCAAAAAGAATTACCCCCAGAATGCGCACATCCTTGAGGGGCATTTTTACCAGTAGTTCATCAGGAATAATGGGCGGCGCTACCATAAAGATAATACCGCAAAGGCCCAGAGCTCCCACCCAGAATGTCACGGCCAGCATGAGCACAAGGCGCACTATATCTGTGAGGGAAAACCCCCAGGCAGAGTAAAAGCGGTATCGTACACTGGTGCCGCCCAAAAGAGCGCCAAAATTATAGCTCACCGCCTGGCCTACAAAGGACACCAGAGCAACGCGGGGCAAGGCCAGTTTTTTACTGATGGCCTTGAGCGCCAGCCAGTCATAGCCCACAAGAATCATGTAGTTGACCACCATAAGCAGAAGCGACAAAACAATGCGCGTACCGGATATCTGGTCAATACTCTCACGGATCTGGGCGACGCTGTAGCTCTTGAGCTTGTGGTACAAAAGATACACCGCCAGTAGAAAGATGGCGGTGATCAATAATGGGCCAATATATCGCAAGTATTTTTTCATAAGCTGCCGTTGCTTGAATACGCCTGATGACCGGATTAGTTCATAAACATTGATTAAGCATATACGCTGCGCCAGCACTGTGCAAGTGTCAACTGCATCCCCTTAACATCGTTATCTTCCTTACAGGGCTGGAATTTTTTCTCAGGGCTTGACCGAAACCTGAGCAGTTGCTAATGTTATATCCGGGCTACGGATTTGATCCCGCCCCGTTCGGCCAGAGTGGTTTAGCTGTTACAGGTGTAGCTGCTCGGCGTGAATTTTCCGGCAAAATTCACGCCGCGATATTGTCGCAAGGCCTGCAAATTTTGTCCTACAGTGGCTCAAGCGTTCAATACGCTCTCACGGGCATAGCTGAAACTTGCCGGGCAGCCTGATCTAATCGAAAAAACATTTTTGTATAACGCATGCTCCGCTGCCTGGGCAGCGGCGTTTTTTTTGCGTTGCGAGGTTCAACATGACGAGTATCCCTATTTCCGTGCAGGGCTATAAGGCTCTGGAAGACGAATTGGCCCGCCTGAAGAGTGAACGCCCGGCCATTATCCAAGCCATCAAGGAAGCCCGTGAAGAAGGCGACCTGCGTGAAAACGCCGGCTATGATGCCGCGCGCGAACGCCAGGGCATGGCCGAAGCGCGCATCAAGTACATTGAGTCGCGCATGGCCCTCTATCAGGTTATTGATCTGGACACCCTCAAAGGCGAAAAGGTCATTTTTGGCGCCACCGTTGAAATGGAAGATGTAGACAGCGGCGAAGCCAAAACCTACACCATTCTTGGTCCCGACGAGGCCGATCCCACCACGGGCTCCATTTCTTTCCTTTCTCCTGTGGGCCAAGCTCTTCTGGGCCGTGAAGAAGGCGACGAAGTTTCCGTGGAAATTCCGCGTGGCCGCGTCACCTATGAAATTACAGGCATCAGCTTCAAGGGCAGCAAGGCTCTCAAATAGCCCTCAGGCTAAAAATTTTCTTTCATCATCAGGGCCCATCCCTGATCGGGAGCTGCTCGCAGCATTGCATTGCGCAAGCCGCTTCCACGCACTGTGCCGCCCCAGCGCGCGAGAAAAATCTCCCGCGTCTGGGGCGTAATGCGTTGCCGTTCCAGAACATCGCCCACATGGTCCACATGTTCAAGAGCACTTCCTGATCCCGGCGGAACATGCCACTGCCCCCACGGACAGCTCATGCTGTGCAACCCGGCCGAGGCCAGCCGCAAGCCAAGGTCTGCCCCGGCCCAAGGCCCCATTGCAAGGTCATAGCCGCCCTGCTCAAGAAATACCGCGCGCTGTACAGCCATTGCCTGTTCAGAAACAGCCAAAACCCGGCGTGTCAGCAAAAGCTGGCCCCAAGCGATGGAAGACAACAGTTCGCTCTCTGCACCCCGTTGCGACGCAAAAGGCAAACCTGTCACATCTGGCATCAGGCCTGCATGCCATAGCCGGCCGCCGCGCCATAACGTTCCCCCCACTGTTCCGATGCCCTTTTCAAGGGCCAGAGCCATAAGCTGTTCCGGCAAACTGCCCGGCAGGGGAAGAATACGCGCATCCAGAAAAAACAGCACCTGACCAGAGGCAGACTGTGCGGCTTGATTACAGGCTGCATGCCAGTTTTCTTTCTTTTTTCCCTCTAGTGGCGGCAACAGACGCACGTTCAGTGCAGAGGGCGGGGGTGATTTTTTAAAGGCTTCGGCTGCCGCAGCGTTCACGGGCTGACAGAGCACTTCCAGACAAACCAGTTGAGACAACCTTTCCAGATCATTCCACAGAGCCGTCGGTACGGGCGTGGCGTCCGCGGCCAGGAGCACCACACTGCACCGGGAGCATGCGTCCAGCTCATGACGCAGCACAAAAAAATTGTTGCGGATGGTGGGCACAGCCGTAGCCCTTAGCCCCCTGCGGCAGGCGCTTTCATCAAGGGCGCGCCGCGTGGCTTCAAGAACATAGGGTTTGGCCCCCAAGGAACCACTGGCGCTCTGGGCGTGAACGCGCCAGTGATAGAGAATCTGGGGAATATGGGCCACACACTCTGGCCGCAGGTTTTCGGCAACCCGCAGGCTGAGGTCAAAATCCTGCGAACCTTCAAATCCCGCTCTCAGGCCGCCGACCTGACGCAGCCTTTCGGTGGCATAGACAGAAAAATGCCACACGGCGCAGACCCAGGGGTCGAAATCAGCCTTAAGGATGGGCGTACGCCGCACGCCTCTGGCGTCCACCTTATCCTCGTCGGAATACACCAACACCAGGTCGGGGTTTTGCCGCACAAGGGCCGCCACCTCTCGCAGTGCGTGTGCAGGCAGCAAATCGTCGTGGTCCAGAAATCCCGTCCAGGGAGCGTCCGACAGCTCCAGTGCCGTATTGGACGCTCTGGCGATGTGGCCGTTCTGCTCCCGCACGGTCAGGCGCATTCGTCCTTCCTGGGCTGCATATCCACGCAGTATTTCAGGAATTTCATTTATGGTTGACGCATCGTCAGCCACACAGAGTTGCCAGTGCGGGTACTCCTGGGCCAGAACCGAATCCAGAGCCGCACGAAGATGCTCTGGCCGGGGATTATACACGGGCATAACCACGGCAATGGTAGGCCAGGTTCCGCCCACGTCCAGACGGTCAAAGTCCTCCACCTCCTGCCGCGTGTTTACCGATCTTTCTTTTTCGGCCAGCTCTATCCAGGCGTCGAAGGACGCAGGGCAATTGTCCAGTCCGCTGCTGTAAAGTCCTTCATCTGAAAGGGCCTGCAACCCCGGTTGCAGGTCATGACGTTGAAAATCTTCGGCATGGGCCAGCCAGGACGCAGCGCTGGCCGTGAGCAGGGGTAAGTCGTCTCTTTTGCCGCAGTCCAGCAGCTTTTCAGCCGCAAAAAGATACCAGGGCAAGGTGCTGGGCAGACTGGAGGGAAGTTCTCGGCAAAGCTGTACGGCGAAGGCGCGCTGCCGTGGCGGCATACTCTCAAGCAAGGACAACAGGGTGCGGGGTTGCGGATCGTGCCGCCAACGCAGCCAGTCCGCCAGACCGCTCCCCTCTTCATCCAGCGCGGATTCGTCCATTGTGCCTGTAGACGGCCACGCCTGCCCACACAGCCAATGCGAACAGCCGTATTCCACACCGTCTGCCCGGACAAGGGCCGCGTGGTCGGGGCGCAACAGATCGGGGCTCAGCCGCTCACGCTGAAGCAGGCTGTTCCAAAGTCCACAGGTTTTCCAGGCGTCAAGATCATCAGTCAGAACTGCCAGCGATGCAGGCTCGCTGCTGAAGGCCCTAAGGGGTTTATCCGGCGCAGGGGCTGTCAATTTCAGGCACAAATCCATATGGGCAAGGCTGTCCAGCGCAGCATTGAAGCCGCCTGCGGCCAGAAAATCTTCACGCCGCAGCAGCAGGGCTCCCGCATGTCCCACCTGAAAACGGCGGCGCTTTCCGGCCAGAGCATGGCCCAAGGGCAAACCTTCATAAAGATAGTGCAACTGGCCGAGATAGTCGGCCACGCAGCCCATATGAGCGATGCGCGCCCTTTGGCCCGGCTGACCGCACGCAGACGGGCAATCTTCACCAGAAGAGCTGAAAGCTTTTTGACCGTAAAGAAAGAGCGGATTCACCCCCGCGAGGTCGGGTTCTTCAGCCAGCCTGCTCAACAAAGGTGGCAGGCTGCCGGGCGCAAGCAGAACCTCTGACGACAAAAGCAGAAGATAGGGAGTTCGCGCCTGATGAGCAGCGCGGTTGGCTTCTTCCAGCAGATGTCCCCCGGCTTGCGGGCTGTTACAGCGAAAAGCGCGCAACACTCCACGGCGCACCAATTCCCGCCCTGCAACCATTGCTCGCTCGCGCTCGCTTTCGTGGCAGAGCACCACTAGGTTTTGCCCGCCAGCACCAGCGGCTTCAAGAGCGGCGCAGCACGCCTCTGGCGAAAACTGCGTCCACACCCGGAGCAAAACGGTCAGCCAGGGCCTATTTTCATGCTCTGTACTCATGCGATCACCCTATAACAGAGCCTGATGCTGCGCAACGCACCAGCCGCCGGGCAAGGCTGCAATCGGCCTGGCTTTCTTGACCCGGCGCTGCAACTCTGCTCTACTTGTTTAAGGAAGCACTGATTAAAGAGCTCCTGGAAGCGCGCAGTTATTTCATTTGGCAAGGCGCGATCTTTTTTTGAAGCAGGAGTGGACTCTTCCGTCCCCGACTGTTTCAAAAAAAGCGAAGCGACACCGCCAACCGGAATAAATCAGCGTTTCCTTAAAGTATGCCATTGCACCACCGCTCGGAGCCCAGCCATGCCGCCCCTTGTTTCAGTGATTATTCCCGCCTACAACAGCCGCGCTCATGTGGCTCGCGCTTTGTCCAGCCTTGAAAGGCAGAAAGAAAACAATCTTGAGGTGGAAGTCATTGTGGTGGACGACGGCTCCACAGACGGAACCGCCGACTTTGTGCGCAGCCGGTTTCCCCTTGCGCAGTGCATCGCGCAAAATCATGCCGGACAGGCCGCAGCCCGCAATACAGGTATTGATGCCGCCACAGGAGATTATATTGTATTTCTTGACGCCGACGACCTGCTATGCCGAGGCTGTCTACGCTCAGGAATTGACGCCCTTGCCCGCCACAATGCTGACATCAGCGTGTGCCTGTGTCTCAATTATGTAGAAGGAAAGGACGAAGGCCATTTCTGGCCCCTGCGTCAGGATCAGTACCCCCTGCACCTCTGGCATTCCAATATTTCTCCTGTCCACACGTTCATGTGCAAGCGCCCCGTGTTCACCAGCCTGCGGTTCACTGACCTTCCCGCCTGCGAAGACTGGTTTTTCTGGTTTCAGTGTGGCCGGGCGGGTTTTCAGTTTACCTGCAATACAGACGGTATGGCCGTATACATTCACCGAAGGGAAGGTCTTGCGCAAACCGTAGGCGGGCAACGCACAGATATGCGCGTGCATCTTGACGTGGGCCGCCATTTGCGCCAGGCCGGCGGTCTGCCCCCGGAAGAGCTGTTCACAGCCGCCGTGGCGCATCTTGCAGGGGCGCTCACCTGCGCCTCAAACCCCAAGCAGCATCATACCGACAATGTGCGCCAGTTGCTTCAAGAAGCCGAACACACATTGGGGCTGGCACTGGAAAGCAGAGACTCTGCCCGGCGCCCAGACCCGGCTGACCCGGCGGGATTGGCGGTACAGTGCCACATACTGCAAGCCTGCGCCCTCGCCTGCGGCCTGCCCGGCGAGGCTGTGGAGCTGACACGGGGCATCCGCGTTCTCGGCCAGCATCTCTGCCCCGGCATAAATGATTTCACCGACGGTAAACAATTGCACGCTGCATGGCGTGAAGCCTTTGCCCGCACGGCTGTGCCGCCTTCCGTCATGGCCCAGACACTGCACGCGCACTTTGATTCAGCCGACCTTGTTGTACCCGCGCTCTGATACATAACGGCAACTCAGGACATCAAACCGCGCCCCGCGCATCACAGAAGACTTGGCAGACCCCGCATGTATTTGCTAGGCTTGCAGCCGCCTGGCCTTTTGCTGGGCAAACTTCCCAAGGCTTACGCAACTCAAGGCTCATTGCATGACACAGACACTGCCCCGTTTGCTCTATCTGCTCGCTGTATTGGCCTGCTACCTGTTGCTGATGCCCAATCCCGTGACAATCTTCATGGCCGCCTGCCTGTCTTGCCTTACCCTGCCTCAATATCGCAAGCTACGCCAAAAAGCGCGGTCCTGGCGCATTGTACTGGAGCGTAACGAGCCTGACTCGCGCGCGCGCAGCACAAAACTGGCCCTCTCGAACGCCATGCCCCTCTATGCTTACATAAGTATGCTGGTGGCGGCCCTTGTGGTGCCAGTGGCCGTATTGGTGCTTCTGGTGTCGCCGCAGGCAGCCGCGGGCTTTACACGCCTGCGCGAGCTGCAGGCCAACAACTTTCAGCTGCCGCTGGAATGGGTAAACTACATCCAGCAGTGGCGGCAAAGCCTTACCGAGCACCCGCGGCTGGAGCGTATTTTTAATGATCTGCTTCTGAAACTCGACAGTTTCTTTGACAGCGCCATGAGCGTACTGCTGTCGCGTGGGGTAGACTTTCTGGGCGGCACTATGACCGTGCTGTGGACCAGCTTTCTCTTCATAAGCCTCACAGTGATCTTCACTATCTACTCCCGCCGTATCCGTAAAATCGCAGGCAGGATCTTTCATATTTCGCAACCCATGCTGCGGCGCTTTATTGCTGCCATCCACAAGGCTTTGCGCGGTATTATGCTCGGTATCGTTCTTGTGGCCCTGGCTCAAGGTCTTCTTTGTGGCCTGGCTTTTGCCGTGGCTGGCGTCAATCAGCCCGCCTTCTGGGGACTGCTGGCCACACTGGTGGCCCCCATTCCGATGGTAGGCACGGCGCTGGTGTGGGTTCCCCTGTGTATTTCTCTTTGGTTTACAGGCAAAACCATGGCCGCTGTGGGCCTGGCATTGTGGGGCACGCTGGCAGTCGCTGGCGTGGATAACGTGCTGCGACCGCTATTTTTGCGGCAGGGTATCAAAGCTCCATTTTTTGTATTGATTATCTCCATTCTCTGCGGCCTTTCAAGCTTTGGCCCGGTAGGACTTATTGCAGGTCCTGTGCTGCTGGCCTTTGCAATGCAGGCGGTGGAGGAAGCCAACCGTACATATAGGTATAATGTTTAATACAGACTTTTACGCCATTCCCCGGGTTGCAGATATGCCACGCACCCGGGCCAGTGGGCGCGCCTTACGCGATACAGATCACGGCCACACTACGCAACGCCGCCATTTCAAGTGCATGACCAGCATCTTTCTGGCCTGCCTTGTCATTTTTTGCGCCCTGCCCTGTCAGTCTCTGGCGGCCATGCCTGTGCGTGCCGCCATTCTTATCAATATGGACACGGGCGCGGTGCTTTATTCCAGAAATCCCGACCTGGCCATTCCTCCGGCTTCGCTGACCAAGGTCATGACCATGTATCTGGCTATGGACCAGATACAGGCGGGAAAAATAAAGCTTGGCGAAAAAATAAGAATTACGCCTGAAGTGGCTTCTGTGGGCGGTTCATCCATGCATTTGCGCGCTGGCGAACGGGTTCCCTTGCCGCAACTGCTGACTGGCATGGCTGTTGTTTCCGGCAATGATGCAGCCACAGCGGTAGCCCGCCGTGCTGGCGGCAATGAGCGGCAATTCGTGCGCGCTATGAACCAGAAGGCCAAAGCCGTCGGTATGAAGCAAACGACGTTCAAAAATCCCACCGGGCTGCCCGCTGCCGGACAAAAAACCACAGCCAGGGATATGGCCCTCATGACGCGCGCCTATCTTCGGGCACATCCGTCAGCTCTGCGCTATCATAACGTGACCCTGTTTACCCACAGAGACAGAAAAACCCGCAACACCAACGCGTTGTTGGGGCAGGTTCCCGGCGTCAACGGGCTCAAAACCGGGTGGACAGTTGCCTCGGGCTACAATCTTATTGTCACGGCCCAGAGAGGCAAAACCCGCATGCTGGCAGTGGTGATGGGCGGCACCAGCAGAGTGGGACGCGACAATGCGGCCCGCCGCCTCATTGAGGCAGGATTTCGGTACCCCACTTCGCCCAAAAAGATACAGCAGATGTTTGCTGGCAAAAGAAAACGCTAACGCAAACTGAGCTTCACATGACGCATAAAGGCGGCGGGAATAACTTCCCGCCGCCTTTCATTTTGTCATTCAGCTTTTGTGTTGAACTTCTGAACTAGAGCAAATTAACTTTGAAATGTATTCTCAAAGTTGAAATGCACTATGCCTGCTCAAGAGCCTGGGCAAGATCAGCAAGAATGTCGTCGATATGCTCAAGCCCCACAGACAAACGGATAGTGCCGGGGGTAATGCCCGCGTCATGCAGTTGCTCATCGGTCAACTGGCGGTGCGTTGAACTGGCCGGGTGCAGAACGCAGGTACGAATGTCAGCCACATGTACTTCAAGAGAAATCATTTTCAGGCTGTCAATAAAGCGCACCCCAGCCTCACGTCCGCCCTTCAATGAAAAAGAAATGACGCCGCTGCACCCATCGGGCAGATATTTGTCGGCCAGAGCCTTGTTGGCGTTATCGGGCAGGCGTGGGTAGTTAACTGAAGCCACCTTGCTGTGTTCCTGAAGAAAGGAAGCGGCCTTTTCTGCATTGCGGCAGTGGCGCTCCATCCGCAACGGCAGGGTTTCAAGCCCCTGATTGATGTAAAAAGCGCCCTGTGGGCTTTGGCAGCAGCCCATATCACGCATGAGCTGCACCCGGGCCTTGACGATATAGGCCGCTTTGCCAAAGGCCGTGGTGTAAACAAGGCCGTGGTATGAGGGATCGGGTTCGGTAAATTCGGGGAACTTTCCGCTGGTCCAGTCAAAATTTCCGCTGTCAACAATAACGCCGCCCATTTGCAGGGCATGGCCGTCCATATACTTGGTGGTGGAATGGATAACGATGTCTGCCCCATACTCAAAAGGACGGCACAGCACGGGCGTGGCAAAGGTGCTATCCACAAGCAGCGGAAGGCGATGCCTGTGCGCCAGCCGGGCAAAGCGCTCGATATCCAGCACATCCATAGACGGATTGGTCAGAGTTTCGCCAAAAACAGCGCGGGTATTGGGTCTGAAGGCTTTTTCCAGTTCCGCATCAGAGGCATTCTGGTCTACAAAGGTAAATTCAATGCCGAGTTTTTTCAGGGTGACGGCAAAAAGATTGAATGTGCCGCCGTAGATACTGGAAGCGCTGACAACGTGGTCGCCGCTCTGCGCGATATTGAGCAGGGCGAGCATGCTGGCGGCCTGGCCGGAAGAGGTACACAAAGCCCCTACCCCGCCCTCAAGGGCGGCAATCTTGCGTTCCACAGCATCCACAGTGGGGTTACCCAACCGGGTATAGAAAAATCCTGCGTCCTCAAGATCAAAAAGCCTCGCCACGGCCGCCGTGGATTCGTATCTGAATGTGGTGCTCTGGGTGATGGGCACAACGCGGGGTTCACCGTTTTGGGGCTCATACCCAGCGTGCAGACAAAGAGATTCCGTTTTCATGCCATCCTCGAATATACGGTGGTAAGGAAAAATATCGGCCAATGCCTGTATGCCAAGAGGCTTGAAAAAATAGCGCAAGCTTGTGCTGGTGGCAACCATTCGCATAGAGGTAGCCTTCACGCCAACCCGGGTCGCTGCCGTTAAGCCCATATGCCAACAGGTATCACAGGTAAATGCTTTTGACCGCGTGCAGAGTTGAAATTTACCACTTTTTTCAAGGTTATCTTATGGTTCATGCGCCAGCAAAAAACCACAGCCCTATTGACCGCTCACCGTTTACAGCGTATAATTTTCTGCAAATGACGGCTGGTTGACGGTGCGGAAACATGAGGGGCATGAATACCGCACATGCCAAGGTCAGCGGCCTTCCGCATCACATTAGTTCCTGAATTTTACATCGACAGCGCCGCCGGGCGCACGGCCTGGAGCCGGACGTTTCTACGCCGCTGTCCCGAAACGGACGGCGTGATTTTTGTCGCGCCGCACAGCAGACCCCAGTGGCAGGGGGACTGCGCCGCAGTTGTTCATTCACTCTTGCCAGGAGGCTATTATGCGTATTGCCGTGGGTCTGGGCAAAGAAGGCGGAGACGATCGTTTGGAGCATTTGGAGCGCCAAGGCATCAGCCGCCGCGATTTCATGAAATTCTGCACAGCCGTGGCCGTGGCCATGGGCATGGGACCGGCTTTCGCCTCTGAGGTGGCCGCCGCCCTTACCGGGCGCCGCCCGTCGGTTGTGTACCTGCACGCCGCCGAGTGCACGGGCTGTTCTGAAGCGCTGTTGCGCACCTATCAGCCCTTCATTGACACTCTCATTCTCGACACCATTTCTCTCGACTATCACGAAACCATCATGGCCGCTGCTGGCGAAGCCGCTGAAGACGCCCTTCATGCCGCTGTCAACAGCCCCGAGGGTTTTGTCTGCATTGTCGAAGGCGCCATTCCCACCGCCATGGACGGCAAGTACGGCTACATCGCCGGCCACACCATGTATGACATCTGCAAAGACATTCTGCCCAAGGCCAAGGCTGTGGTCAGTGTGGGCACCTGTGCCTGCTACGGCGGCATTCAGGCTGCCAAGCCCAACCCCACCGGCGCCAAGGGCGTCAATGACTGCTACGGCGACATTGGCATCAAGTCCATCAATGTGCCTGGCTGCCCCCCCAACCCCGTCAACATGGTTGGAGCCCTTGTGGCCTTTTTGAAGGGCCAGAAGATCGAGCTCGACGAATTGGGCCGTCCCGTCATGTTCTTTGGTCAGAGCGTGCACGACCTTTGCGAACGCCGCAAACATTTTGACGCTGGCGAGTTTGCGCCTTCCTTCAATTCTGAAGAAGCGCGCAAGGGCTGGTGCCTGTATGATGTGGGCTGCAAAGGACCAGAAACGTACAACAACTGCCCCAAGGTTCTCTTTAACGAGACCAACTGGCCTGTTGCTGCTGGACATCCTTGCATTGGTTGCAGTGAGCCCAATTTCTGGGACGATATGACGCCGTTCTACCAGAACTAGGGGGATAAGAGATGAGCCAAGTTACCAAAACGCCCCAGAGCAATTACACCGGCCCCATTGTGGTGGACCCGCTGACCCGCATCGAAGGGCACCTGCGCATTGAAGTTGAAGTTGAAGGCGGCAAGATCAAGGAAGCCCGCAGCTGCGGTACACTTTTCCGTGGTCTTGAAACCATTCTCAAAGGGCGCGATCCTCGCGATGCGCAGCACTTCACCCAGCGTACCTGCGGCGTCTGCACCTACACGCACGCTCTGGCCTCCACACGCTGCCTTGAAGACGCCATCAACAAGCCCATTCCTGCCAACGCCACCTATATCCGCAACCTTGTGCTGGGCAACCAGTTCATGCATGACCATCTGGTACATTTCTACCACCTGCATGCTCTGGACTTTGTGGATGTGACCAGCGCGCTGCAGGCCGACCCGGCCAAGGCCGCCAAGCTGGCGTCTTCCATTTCGCCCCGCAAGGCGACCACTGAAGACTTCGCCGCGGTGCAGGCCAAGCTGAAAACGTTTGTGAACAGCGGCCAGCTCGGCCCCTTCACAAATGCCTACTTCCTTGGCGGACATCAGGGTTACTACATGGACCCCGAAGCCAACCTCGTGTGCACGGCTCACTATCTGCAAGCTTTGCGCGCACAGGTTGAAATTGCCAAGGGCATGGCCGTATTTGGCGCCAAAAATCCCCACACCCAGTTCACTGTGGCTGGCGGCGTGACCTGCTACGAAGCCCTTACGCCTGCGCGTATCAAAGAATTCCGCGACCTTTACACCAAGGGCCGCGCGTTCATTGAAGAGGTCTACATTCCTGACCTGCTGCTTGTGGCCAGCTACTATAAGGATTGGGCCAATATCGGTGGCACCAACAACTTCATGGCTTTCGGCGAATTCCCCGCTCCTGGTGGCGAACGCGACCTCAACAGCCGTTGGTACAAGCCCGGCGTCATCTATGACCGCAAGGTCGGTTCCGTGCAGCCCTTTGATCCCAGCAAGATCGACGAACAGGTTCGTCACAGCTGGTACGAAGGCGACGCCCGTACGCCTTATAACGGCGAAACCAACCCGCACTTCACCTTCATGGGCGACACGGACAAATACTCCTGGAACAAGGCCCCGCGCTATGACAACCATGTCATGGAAACCGGTCCTCTTGCCCAGATGCTTGTGGCCTATGGTCACAACCACAAGACCATCAAGCCCACCATTGACGCTGTGCTTGGCAAGCTGAACCTTGGCCCTGAAGCTCTGTTCTCCACCTTGGGCCGCACCGCTGCCCGCGGCATTCAGACCCTGGTGATTGCCCAGCAGATGGAAAACTGGATCAACGACTACGAAAACAACATCGTCAAAGACAAGCAGATTGTTGAAGACTACGCCGTGCCGACTTCTGGCCGTGGCGTTGGCTTCCTTGACGCCCCCCGTGGCGGCCTGTCCCACTGGATGACCATCAAGGACAGCAAGATCGACAACTTCCAGCTTGTGGTGCCCACCACCTGGAACCTGGGACCGCGGGACGACAAGGGTCAGCCCAGTGCCGCTGAAGCCGCCCTTGTGGGTACGCCTGTGGCCGATCCCAAGCGCCCGGTGGAAATCCTGCGCACCATCCACTCCTTTGACCCCTGCATCGCCTGCTCGGTGCACGTCATTGACGGCGAAACCAACGAAGTCAATGAATTCAAAGTACTGTAGTATATTGTAATCACGACGGACGAGGGCGGGAGATTTGCTCTCCCGCCCTTTTTCTATCATTAAGCAAGCGAGCTGGTACATGAGCATGCAGAACGTACTTATCCTTGGGGTAGGCAATATCCTGTTGACCGACGAGGGCTTTGGCGTGCGCGCCGTAGAATATCTTGAGGCGCACTATCGCTGGCCTGACAATGTGACCCTTATGGATGGCGGCACTAACGGCCTTATGCTCATGAGCAATTTGATGGACTGCGATTTTCTGGTAGTGCTCGATGTCGTGCTTGGCCCCAAGGAACCAGGCACCATCTACAGGCTTGAAGGCGAAAATTTACGCCAGAGCCTGAGCTTCAGAGATTCAATGCACCAGACAGACTTGCTGGATACCCTTGTGACCTGCGAACTGGCAGGTCATCGCCCCAATGCTGTGGTTTTCGGCATACAGCCTTACGACTACAAGAGCATGGAGATAGAGCTCACCCCCGAACTTCAAGCCAAGTTGCCTGAATTTTGCGAAAAGGTTGTGGCAGAGCTGGCCCGACAGGACATTTGCGCTGAAAAAATCTGACACTGACTCCACTTTTATAAGAAAGCCCGGATCAGCGATAACGCGCTAATCCGGGCTTTCTTTCATTAAAATTGCTTGTCTGTCGCCAGCCGAGCTTGCTGATACCTGCACGCTCAACGCCGTAACTCCGGCTTTTTTTAGAGCATATTAACTTTGAAAAAGTTTATATGTTCTAAGGCTGCACAAGAGTTCAGCACACTGCAATGCGGCGTGGATTCTTTCGAAAACCGCATTTCCGGCAGAACGACAACTTTGAAATGTAATACATTTCAAAGTTAATCTGCTCTAGTCCAGATCCTCAGGCAAATTTTCTTCACTATACAGAGCAATTCCTGCCTGCCGCAGCAGTGCAGCCCATATGCCGTCCCCCTTCACAAGAACGCCACCAAAGGTGCCGTCATAGATTTGCCCGTAACCGCATGAGGGGGAACGGCTTTTCAGTATGGCCGCCGTGCAGCCCTGCTGTATGGCAAATTCAGTGGCAGCCTGTGCTCCTAGCAAGAAGTGCTGTGTCACGTCTTGCCCATTGGAGTTAACAACTTTGCCCTGCACAATCTCGCAGGGTGGTCTGGGCATCCCCAGGCCGCCAAGAAATTCCGGGCAAGCCGGAATTGCCCTGCCCTCTGCAACCAGTTGCTGCACCTCGGGGCAGGTATTAGCACGGCCATCATACCGGCAGGCAATACCAGCCAGGCAGGCGCTGACAATGTAGCGTGTCTGCGACACGGTTACTCACTCTCCGGCAAAAGCGCAGCTTCCCACATTTCCTGATAATACACGCAGGTCCCAGGATTCCAGGCCGTTGCTGTGGCGTGGTCATAGCTTTCAGTGACGGGCCAATCGGTATGAGGGGCCAGTGCTTCTTTAAAAGAAGGCGCTTCAACTACAGCCTCATATTCGAGATTAAGCGTGTAGTTTGGCCCCTTCATAAAGCGCAGATGATAGCGAGGCATAACAGATCCTTATTAACGCGAACACCGGGAAGAGATGGCTCTTCCCGGTGTGTAGTATTACGCGATGGCAGTGCCTAGTGCGTCGTCATGACAAACTTGCTGACGAGGAACAGAACCACCAGCAAAAAGATACCGAGACCTATGCCCCCTTTAATGAGCTTCATTTCAACGGGGTCCAGGGGCTCATACTCCATTTTTTCAATTTCTTCGTGGAGTTTTACTTCATTGCTATTTTCCATATCTCACTCCGTATATGCTAGCCGCCAATAACAGGCGGGGTCATGCCGTGGAAGAAGGCATAGGAAATGAACAGGCCCACCCAGATGATGAAGCCAAACAGGCACACCACGTACACAACAGCCAGACGACCAATGCCTTCTTCGCGCAGCTTGCGGAAGTTGGACACTACACCAATGGTGAAGAAGGTCATGAGGAAGAACAGCACGCGGAAGCCGTTGATGGTGCCGGACAGGCTCTTGCCGAGCTTGTGCAGTTCGGGCGAAGAGAGGCACATGAACAGCAGGATCAGGAAGGTGCCGATGTAACCCAGCACGAAGCGGGGGAAGCGGTCCATAACGTCGCCCCAGGTCATGGTGCGTTCGCCACGGGTCTTGTCGAACTTGGCGGTCCAGACGTAAGCGAGCACAAGAGCCCACACGCCGATGAACACGTCAATGAAGATCTTGACGGTGGTGGTAACCATCACGATCCAGCCCGGCTCCCAGTTGATGCCCTGACCGGCCATTTTGGCCAGAATGAGAGATTCGGTGATGGCACCGCTGGCGATGGCGCCGCCGTCAGACTTAACGGCAAGGCCCATCCAGGCACCGGCCACAAGGGGCTCGGTGGAAAGGAACTGCTGCGCCACGAAAGGCAGAATCAGCATTTCGATGCAGGTGAATACCACGACCAGCGAAGAAACCATGATGGGCACCACAGGCCGGGCGCGGATGGCGCCGCCGGTGGCAATAGCCGCGGAAACGCCGCAGATGGAGATACCAGAAGCAAGAGGAGCAGCCCATTCTTTGTTGAACTTGAAGTACTTACGGGCAACGTAGTAAACCACGCACCAGTACAGCAGGTAAGCTTCAACAATGGCGCAGAGACCGCGGAAAATGATGTGACCGGCAAAACCGGCGGCATCAGCGGCTTTCACGCCCAGTTCGGCGCCCATGATAACAATGGCGATTTTAACAAAAAGTTCGGGCCGGCAGGCTTCACGCAGGCTCTCGGCAAACTTGGGGGTAATGTTGCCCACAAGAATACCAACAACAAGAGCCACGATAAGCCCGGCTTCGGTGCTAAGGCCCAGCGCCCACGGAATGCCCTGTTTGGCAAGCTGCGTGGGGTTGGCCGCGATGTAGGCGTTGGCGCCGATAGTGTAGCAGGCGATGGCCATGAAGAAGATGATGGTGAAGCCACGCACAAAGTTGGCTACATTGCCTTTAATAAGCTTGATGCCCACGGCCATCATGGCTGTGATAATGGCGTAGCTCAGCAGCAGCGAACCCCAGCCGGGCAGCCACTTCCAGGTTGCGGCCTTCCAGGCGGTAAGCGGGTTATCAACCCACATGCCAACACGCACGACCCAGCCCATCATGTCCAGGCCAACCATTTTTCCGAGCGCTAAAACGAAGACAAGGCAGCCGATAAGCAGGGCAACTTTGTCTTCGTTAAATGCTGCCTTTGGTGATGCCATACCCATAGTCCTCCATGCGAATGATGCAAGTAATCACTGACACACCTCCCTCATCGACACCTAGTGCCCTCACGCGAGCTTGTACCAACTGGCACTATCGCGCAAAAAGGCAAAATTTGCCGTAGTATCTGATGAGGAGAACCAAATACCAAAAGGTGCCGCTCTATAGAAAAAAACAGCGGCACCTCTTGTAAATTTACCTGTCTGACTAAGATTGTCAAGCATAAGTTCAAAGTTTAACAATACGTCGTCATGGCTGATTTTGTCTGGTTAATTGACATGTATAATCTAATTTTTGTGAACAAAATTGTGCATTTTCAAAAAAAAGAAGTGCCCTGCTTTTTCTCATTATTGCCTCAAAATGAACTAAGGTGTCAGAAAAATTACACCTCACGCGCAAAAAAGAACAGGTTGAAAAAAGCATTTTAAATGTACCCAGCTCTGAGCACTTTATCTTGAACAGTTCAACCCCTGGAAACATCTTCTGCAACGCAACGGCCCGATGTACATTCTAATCGCCTATAAAAATAGAACTATTTTTCTTTTAAATTTACAAATATTTTCATTATTGCTGATTCAGAGTGTCAAAATAACAACCTGAAAATATTTTATAAATTTTTTATTTAATAATAACCTTCGATACTGCGTTATGCATACCTTTTGGTATATGTTAAAGCCCGTTCAATAAACCATATTGCCCAATTGCGGCGGTTCTAAAACAGACATCATTGCTAGCCTCCCATCCTATCCGGTAGCACGTTTTTTAAAAAGTTGACACCAGCCCCTCTTGTCAGTAGGTTTGCTGTCATCCCCCAACTCTACCCAGGATGAAAACATGAGTAACCCAGGTGTAACTTCTCAGCCATTTGGCCGCTGCGTCTGCTGCTGTTTTCTTACGGTATTTCTAGCACTGTATACTTTTTCGCCAGCTCTGGCGGCAAACAGTTGGAGCAAAGACACACTGGTCTACGCCTGGAGCAGTAATGTGGGACCACTGAACCCGCATGCCTACGGAGCAAACAAAATGTTTGCACAGGCTTTGGTTTATGAGCCACTTGTGCAGTATGGCGAAGGCGGTAAAATCATTCCCTGGCTGGCTGAAAGCTGGCAGATATCTTCTGATGGCAAGGTGTATACCTTTACACTGCGGGACAACGTGCTTTTTTCTGACGGTACGCCCTTTACCGCTGATGCTGTTGTTAAAAATTTTGATGCTGTGCGCAAAAACATCAAGCGTCACGACTGGCTTGCCACGGCTGATATGATTGATTCCTATCGTGCCCTGGACGCCCGCACCTTTGAGCTGACCCTCAAACAGCCTTACGCAGCGGCGCTTCAGGAACTCACCCTGGTGCGTCCCCTGCGTTTTCTGTCGCCTGCTGCCATGCCGCACGATGGCAATACTGGTGAAGGCATCAAGGCCCCCATCGGCACCGGCCCCTGGATTCTGGCAGAAAGCCGTAAGGGAGAGTTTGACCATTTTGTGCGCAACGATAATTACTGGGGCGAAAAGCCCCGCATGCGCCAGCTTGTTATCAAGGTTATTCCTGACGCGGAAACACGGGCCGTGGCCCTTGAAACCGACGAGGTGGACCTGATCGCCACAGCCATTGCCGATCATGGTTCTGCAGGAGTGAACCCGGACGCCTACGCAGCCCTTTCAAAAGACCCTGCCTACTCCACCAGCCAGTCCGCCCCCCGCAACACCCGCCTGCTGGCAATGAATACCGCGCTCTTTCCTACAAACGAGCTGGCGGTACGACAGGCAATTGTGCGCGGCATAGACCGCCAGGCCATTCTCAAGGGCGTACTGCTTGACCAGGAGGCACCGGCTGAAGAGTTGCTGGCCAAGGATATTCCGTTCTGCGACGTGGCGCTGAAACCCTACCCGCATTCGCTTGATGAAGCCGCCGCCATTTTGGACAAAGCTGGCTGGAAGCTCAAACCCGGCGAAAAATACCGTACCAGAGACGGCAAGACACTACGCCTGGATCTCAAGTTTATTGCCAATGAAAACATCATGCGGTCCATAGCCGAAGTGGTACAGAGCAATCTGGCAGGCATTGGCATGGACGTGCAGTTGATGGGCGAAGAGCCCAACGCCTTTGGCGCTTCACAAACAGGCGGCGGATTTAACATGATTTTCTGCGAATCCAACGGCGCGCCGTACGACCCCTTCTCGTATGTGGCAGCCATGCGCGTGGCGGGGCACGCAGATTTTCAGGCACAGCGCGGCCTGCCTCAAAAAAAGGAACTGGACACAGCCATCACCAAAGCTCTTGCCACAACAGACGCAAAAGAGCTGCAGGCCCTCTTTACCACCATTCTGACCATGCTGCACAACGAGGCGGTCTACGTTCCCGTAAGCCGCACTATCGACAAAGCGCTATTCAAAAAGAAGAATATACAGGATTTTTCCTTCAGTCCTGTATCGTACGAATTGCCTCTGGGCCGTGTTGCACGGCCATAGGGCTAAATTGCTCATAATAAGCTGCCCCCAAGGCTTGTCCAAACCGTGCGGAACACACTCCATCCGCACGGTTTGGACAGGCCCGTGACGAGGCCAAGGCGACAACAGCTATACTCTGCCAATACCTTGAAGTGAAATTCGCGATGTTACGATTCTTATGCCGCCGCCTGCTCTTGCTATTTCCCCTTTTGCTGGGCGTATCAGTCTTTGTTTTTGCTGTACTGCGCCACGGCAAAACAGACCCTGCCATGGCATATCTACGGCTGTCAGGCCTGCCCCCAACCGAAAGCATGCTTGCTACTGCACGCGAGAATCTTGGCCTCAACAATCCACTCTGGCGGCAGTACCTGGACTGGCTGACCTCCGCCCTTCAGGCAGACATGGGCCAGTCCTATGTGACGGGCAATTCCGCGCTGCACGAAATACTCTACTACCTTCCCGCGACGATAGAGCTGACCATGTGGGCCATGGCGGCCACCATCTTTATCAGCGTGCCCCTGGGTATTGCGGCGGCCTTGCACAAAGACCGCTGGCCCGATCACCTCACGCGGATTTTTGCTTTCAGCGCTGTATCCATGCCTTCATTCTGGCTGGGCTTTCTGCTCGTGCTGCTGTTTTCGCGCCATCTGGACATTTTGCCAGCAATGGGCCGCGGCGGACCCGAATTTCTTGTCCTGCCCGTGCTGACGCTTTCTTTCATGTCTATGGGAATCAACATTCGCCTTGTACGGGCAAGCATGCTGGAGCACATGCACAGCCGCAGCGTGACTTATGCCCGGTCACGCGGGCTTAAAAGATGGCGCATCATAGGCCAGCATGTGCTGCGCAACGCCCTCATACCTGTACTGACATCTTTGAGCATGCACTTTGGTGAACTGCTGGGCGGCGCAGTTATTGTTGAAAATATTTTCAACTGGCCCGGCGTTGGCCGCTATGTCGTTTCGGCCATCTATAATCATGACTACCCTGTTATCCAGACTTTCACGCTCGTGACCACATTTATCTTTGTAATAGTCAACCTGATCACCGATGTGCTGTACGCGCGCATTGATCCACGCATTCGCCTGGGAGAGGCCCGATGAGCAAGAAACTGATTGTCGGGTTTTGTATTCTGCTGCCCATGCTGGCCTGCGCCCTTTTGGGGCCGTGGCTGGCCCCGCACGATCCCGAAGCAATTGACCTGACCAAAAAATTTCTGCCCTCCGGGACTACCTACCTTCTTGGGACAGACCATCTGGGCCGCGACATTCTTTCACGCCTGATGGTCGGCGCGCGGTATTCATTGTCCACCGTGCTGTACATTATCGCCGGCCTTGTGGTGGTCAGTTTGTTCCTGGGGTGCATGTCTGGCTACCTTGGCGGCAAGACAGATTCGGTCATCATGCGCGTTTGCGATGCCATGATGACCTTTCCCACCATTGTGATGGCGCTTTTTCTTATCGGTATTTTAGGTGCCGGATTGACCAACCTTATTATCGCCATCGCCGCGACGCATGCGGCATGGTATACACGGCTGGTGCGCAGTCATGTGCTCAGCCTCAAAAGCCGTGGGCATATTCTGGCCGCGCGGGCTATGGGGCTCAGCCGCACGCGCATTGTCCTGCGTCATTTTTTACCGGCGATTCTTGTGCAGATTCTTGTGCTGGCCACACTGGATGTGGGCCATATGCTGCTGCACGTCGCGGGGCTCTCCTTTCTGGGATTGGGAATCCAGCCGCCCACGCCCGAATGGGGTCTCATGATTTCCGAGGCGCGCAACTACATACGTTCGCAGCCAATGCTCATGTTCTATCCCGGCCTCATGATTTTTATGGCCACCGCCGCCTGCAACCTTATGGGCGACGCCATGCGCGATCGCCTGGACCCGGCGTTGCGCGCCGCAGGAGCCTGATCGTGAGCGCCACCCCTGATACGCATCCAGCCTCGCCCATAGTGGAGGTGCGCAATTTGTGCCTCACGGCAGCAGGGCACGAAGCGCCGCTTCTTGTGGACAGTGTTTCCTTCAATATAAACGCCGGGGAAACCTTTGCCCTTATGGGCGCCAGCGGATCAGGAAAATCCCTCACAGCTATGGCAGTCATGAATCTGCTTCCATCCGGCATTGTGCAGGAAAAAGGCGATATCGTTCTGCACCGGGGCGCACCCGCGCTGATTATGCAGAACCCCGGCGACTGCTTTGACCATCTGTTCACGGTGCGGCACACCTTTCGCGAAACCTTTCGTGATACAGGCTGCGTGCCGCGCAAGCGGGAAGAGGCCGCCATGCGACTGCGCTTGCGTGAAGTGGGCTTCGCCCGCCCTGAAGCGGTTCTGCCGCTCCACCCCTTTGAACTGAGCGGCGGCATGCTGCACCGGGTGATGATCGCTCTGGCCCTGGCCCGCAAAAGCCAGTGCATCATTGCTGACGAACCTATTTCCAGTCTTGACCTGCCCGGTAAGGCGCGCATTCTTCGCTTGTTGAAAAATTTGCAGGCCAGGCACGGTTTTGCCTTGCTTTATATTGATCATGATCTGACCACCGCTGCCTGTATGGCCGACAGAATTGCTGTCATGCAGGATGGCAGGATTGTGGAGCAAGGTGAGGCAAACGCCCTGCTGCACGGCCCGGCACATGTCTGTACCAAGGAACTCCTGCACGCGTTCAAAACTTCCCGCATCCCCACATTGCAAGCTATTCCTGAAAAGGAGCGCAAACCGGAGCCACAAAATACAGTGGTTCCAGACACGGCAGTGAAGAATGCTCAAAGCGGACGCAAGGTTCTGCTGGAATGCCAAGGATTACATAAGAGCTACGGCGCATGCCGCTGGCGAGGCAACGCTGGGTACGAGGTTCTTCGCGGTATCAGCCTGCGCTTGTATCAGGGGGAAAGTCTGGCAATTATGGGGCGCAACGGCGCGGGAAAAAGCACGCTCTTCCGGATGCTGCTTGGCCTGGAAAAACCAGACAGCGGCAGTGTTTCAGTGATGGGCGAAGATATCAGCTTGCTGGAGACCCACAAAAAGGGCTGGCGAAAACACATGCAGACGGTTTTTCAGGATTCACGCGGCGCTGTGAATCCGCGCCTCACCGTCGGCGACATCATTATGGAGCCTTTGCTGGTCCACAAAGAAAACGCTACTGCGCAAAAAAAGCGTATTGAGGAACTTCTGTCCCTGGTAAAGCTGCCTCTTTCTTTTAAGAACAAGTATCCAGGCCAATTGAGCGGCGGCCAGTTGCAAAGGGTTTGCATAGCGCGGGCACTTGCACCAAAGCCGGATGTACTGCTTCTTGATGAAGCCCTCACAGATCTGGACGCTGTCGTGCGCGCCCAATTACAAGATCTGCTGGAAAACCTGAAAATGAATCTTGGCCTGTCGCTGCTCTATGTATCGCACGACATGGCATCGGTCTTTCGTCTTTGCGACCGCGTGGTTGTGCTTGATCAAGGCCGCATCGTGGATGAATTTCTTCCTGGGCAGCACATGAGCGCACAACGGCACCAAAGCTTCGGCAGCCTGCTTGAAGCCGCAGCCGGACTGGCGGCGGGTTACCCTCTGACGGTCTGAGATCTCAACCTATATTATTGATAACTCCCCCACCTCCGAGCAAATGAGCTTTGAGAAGGTGCATCCTCAAAACTCACAGCACTCTCGCCACAGTGTTTAACCGCATCAAAAAATAGCTGCGCCGTCCTCACAGCGGGCCTTGTCCGCAGGGCTGCCAGAAGCGACTGAAGCCGGGGCAAGGCAGTGTCCTCACTCCTCGCAGCGACCTTTGCCCGCAAGGCTTGCCTGAAACTGCGCTTACCCGCCACTGCAGATCTCTGCTCACGCAGCTGCCAGAGTATTTTCAAGATGAAAATACTCCAAAGGCAGGCTTCGCCTCCATCAGCTCCAGCCCACTGTGGCTTTGCCCCCTCCCTTTCAACCTGCTCAAAATAGCAGTCCAACTTTTTCAGCCGCACAAACGTCGCATCCTAAAAAAGCCAGCACCCAAGGAGGTAAAACTCTGCCGGGTTAGCCCGTTATTTTTCACTTTTGAGCGTCAAAATTTTCGCACCGCAGGGCGGAAAAAAATTCCCACAATCATTTTTTTATCTCAACATACTAATATAAATATATATTTTTTTTTGGCACATGGATTGCAGATTGTGGGCAGCTAGTAACCACCCAGGAGGTGTCCCATGTCTTTGGTTATTAACCACAACATGATGGCTGCAAACACAGCCAGAAATTTGAACTCACACTATGCTCAGTTGAGCAAGTCGGTACAGCGTCTTTCAACAGGTTTGCGCGTAAACAGCGCTGCGGACGACGCCGCAGGTCTGGCCATTCGCGAACTGCAAAGAGCTGACATAGCAACTCTGCAACAGGGTGCGCGCAACGCCAACGACGCCATTTCAATGATTCAGACCGCTGACGGCGCTCTGGGCGTTATTGACGAAAAGCTCACCCGCATGAAGGAACTGGCCGAACAGGCCGCCACGGGTACCTACGACTCCACCCAGCGTCTGATGATCGAATCCGAATATCAGGCAATGGCTTCGGAAATCACCCGTATCGCCAATGCCACCGACTTCAACGGCATTCATCTGCTCAACGGCTCCCTGTCGTCCGATACGCATGACGGCAGCGGCATGACGGCCACCGGCAAGATGAAGGTTCACTTTGGCACAGGCAACGACTCTGCAGAAGACTATTACTACATCAAGATCGGCACCAGTACGGCCTCGGCATTGGGCGTGGGCAACCAGGCCATTGATGATGACGGCAATCTGCGAGACGGTGGCACCGTTTCTACGCAGCAGGCCGCCCAGCGGGCTCTGGACGCCATCACCAACGCTATTATTTCTAAAGACAAGATCCGCGCTCATCTGGGCGCCATGCAAAACCGCCTTGAAAATACGATTACCAACCTGAATACTCAGGCGGAAAACCTGCAGGCTGCCGAATCGCGCATTTCAGACGTGGACGTCGCCACGGAAATGACGCAGTTCGTGCGCAACCAGATCTTGAGTCAGGCTGCGGTGGCCATGCTGTCGCAGGCGAACTCGCTGCCGCAGATGGCAATGCAGCTCATCGGCGGCTAGGCTTTC